>NZ_JFAO01000004.1:0-118926 GCF_006408945.1 Bifidobacterium sp. UTBIF-78 | reverse complement strand
CACATCCCCTGAAGTACCCCTCATAAAGCAGATAGCCGCGACACGCCGCATCGACGACGATGTGCGCTTTTCCATAACCTGTGATAGTTTATTCAAGTTGCCTGCGGAGCTTGCCTCAAGCAAACATTGCAAGCATGGAGGATTCGCCTAGTGGTCTATGGCGCACGCTTGGAAAGCGTGTTGGTGTAACAGCCTCACGAGTTCGAATCTCGTATCCTCCGCCATCGCCCTTTTCCCACCCAAAGGAAAAGGGCTTTTTCATTGCCAAAACGGCGGAATTGCAATGTTTTCAAGCCATTCCGACGATCTGCCCGTCTTCCGTTTTGACCCGTCTCGGCCCGTTTTCTGGGGTACCATAGTCGGTAAATTAAGCGGTACCGCTTAAGGCTTACCGCTCACCGCTCATCAGGGGAATCAACGACGATACGGCCATCGACAATCAGGAAGGCGCGCTGCATGGCAAGGACGACACGAAACCGCCGCCGCAAGTTCGGCAAGGTGGAGACGAAGACGAACAGGCACGGGCAGGTCTACTACGATGCCTCATACATCCCGCCCGTGGAAGCCCGCGAGCGCTACCCGTACCTTCCCGCGCGCATCCACCGTAATTTCGACGACGGCTATGAGCTTCAGGCCGACGCATGGCTGAGCGAGGCGAAGCGTCTCATCGATCTGGGCGCATGGGAACCTCCGGAGATGGCGGAGAACCGGAACGCCGGCAACACGGTGCTGTTCCGCGAGTACGCCGAACAGTTCGTGGAGAACCGCCGCAAGGGCGACAACCAGCCGATTCGTGAGACCACGAAGGACAAGTACCGTCAGTATGTGCGCGACTATCTGAACCCGGTACTCGGCGATCTGCCGATGGCGTCGATCAAGCCGGCGCATATCCGCGACTGGTACGACAGCATGAAGGTCACGAAGGACGGTCGGGGCGAGAGCATACGTCGGCACGTGTTCGAGCTGCTGAGCGCCATCATGGCCGAAGCGGCGAACGCCTCGCTGGATGATCAGGGCACGACGCTCATCAAGGTGAACCCGGTCCAGTTCAAGGTGCCTCGCCCGGCCACGAAGCATGTGTACGTGATCGCCACGCGCGAGCAGGTGCGCGCGCTCGCCGACGCCATGCCGCCGAATCTCGCCCTTGGCGTGCTGCTGTCCGGCACGCTGGGATTGCGCCAAGGCGAGGTGTTGGGACTGCAACGCCGTGATATCGAGCTGGAGGCGTCGCCGGTGCTGCTGCATGTGCGTCGCAGCGCCAAGGAAATCAGCGAGAACGGGCATAAGGTGGCCGTGCTGGGCGAGACGAAGACGCCGAGCAGCAAACGCGACATCGAGGTACCCGCTCCCCTAGTCGAGGAGATCACGCGCCATCTTGATACGTACGTGGAGGATAAGCCGACCGCGCTGCTGTTCACCGGCGTGCGCACGCGGGGCATCGTCCGCGCGCAGTCCATGCGCAACGCCTTCGCGAAGGCCATTGAGACGGTGAACGACCCGACGCTGAAGGGCATGGACTTCCACGATCTGCGTCACACCGGCCTGACGCATTACGCCGAGCAGGGCGCGACCGTCGGCCAGCTCATGCGCTTGGGCGGCCACACGAACATCAAGACCGTGGCTACCTATCAGCAGTCCAGCAAGGATGCGGACAAGCGACTGCTGGCGAAGGTGGAGGCGAGTATGAGTACCACGCCGGCGAGCGCCGGAACCTCCAAGAAGAATACTGACGGCGGGAAACCCACAAACGACACTGCAACGGCCAGGAACGGCGGTCAACAGCTGAGTTCACCCGGCAATCCGTCCGAAACGGCCCAAACGTCCGAACCGTCCGCAAGCGCAGGCGCAGACCATGCCGACCGCTCCGTCATGGAACCGACCGGCGCCACTGCCGATGCGGATGCCGAGCTGAAGGCGCTCGCCGGCGCACTTGGCGCACTGGATCTCCAGTCGCGTCTTGCGGTGCTGAAAGGACTGGACGAGGACAGACGCGGCCGGATACTCGCGTTGCTGCCGGCCTCGGTTCAGGTGGATACGATTCAGGAATTGATCAAGGCGGTGGCGTGATGGCAAGAAGGAACGGCAATTCCGCAAACAGGCCTGGCAAGTCCAGCGGGATCAGCAGGCCCGACCCGTACAAGACGATGGCTGATTCCGGCATGTGGGGCGAACGGTTCGATGCGGAGAAGGCGCGCAAGTTCGCCAAGCTGCTGGAGCGTATGACGGTGGACAATGACGCCGTTGCCGATCTGCTGATCGCCGCCGATGCGTGGATGTCGGGCTGGTGTGAGGAGTTCATACCGTGCCTGAAGGCCACGGTCAACGCCGGACGCGAGCTTGACGACGTATTCGCCAAGACGGTGGGAGCCACGCCTGAACCGGAGGATAGCGTAGCGCAACAGCATGCAGCAGATGCCTTCGCCTTGTTGTCGGCGACGCTCAACCGGTATCTGTCCAATCACACGGTGCCGGATGCCGTCATACGCGATGTGCTGCTGAGCTATACCGTGTCATATCAGAACGCGGCGAAGCAGACCGTCGATTCGTTCCTCGTCAAGTTCTGGAACCGGCATAACGATTGTGATGTGGCGGAGTTCATGTCGATGCTGCGCCGTTACGCCTTCGCGTTCGGGTACGCGGAGAAGATCAAGCATCTGATGGCGAAGGGCAAGTATGCAGCGCGCAACGATGCCGCATATAAGGACGAGCATGTAGCCTATCGCAATGCACTGGCGTTGACCGGCAAAGACGGCACACTGCCCGAATTGCCTGCCGGAACTCCGCGCCCGGAAGCGGCATGGTCAGTGCTTGACGCCTACCAGACCGGCATGAAAGTCAGGCCCGGTCTGATTCCGACGGAAATTTCTGGAGATTTCGACACGCCCATACACTGAATCACCGTCCATGAGCCTCGATGAAACTATTGGAACCGGCTCTATTGCAACGTTTTCAAGGTGCCGTTTCGGCACATATCTAGTCACAATGACCCGCATTGCAGGAAAATGTAAAACGCTGTAAAAATGATATCGTTGCAGTTTTCTACGGAAGTGGAAATCCGTCAGAATCCCGCGGCACACGACCCCTCAGCGTCGGTAACAACCTGAGCGCCACGCGCGGCGGATGCCGGTAAGTCCAAAGAAGAACTACCACCATGGGTACAGTGCATCTACGCCAGCTGCGCTTCCGCCCTCGGTGCGACCCGAGAGGGGTTAAATCCAATGCGAAATGACTACGTACAACTGACCGCCAAGCCCGCCCAAGTGGCGGAAATGCTGGGCTACTCGGACACGAAGACCGTGTACGGGCTCATCCGCTCCGGCAAGATTCGGGCGCGCAAGGTGGGTAACACCTATCTGGTGAACCTCACCAGCGTGCGCAAGTTCGCGGGAGAGGAGTAAGCATGCGCCTCACGTCGAGCACACCCATCGCGGACGCAGCGAACTCCATCCGCGACCTCGACAATGAATCGATCACCGTATCGGGCGAACGCTTCGACCCGAATGAGACCGGTTATGTGCTCCAAACGGTAGCCGACTATCTGATCGAGACCGCCTACGGTCTCCATCGGCTGACCGTCACCCGCGATGCCATCAGAACGGCCCGAGGTCTGGCCTTGTGCGTCTACGCGACGCACATTCGCCCGGCTTCCATCGCATTCAGCGCAGCCAACGGCGACCTGCCAGCCCTGCGGATGATGCAGGCCGCGCTGCTGCTGTGCGCCGATGCACGGATGACGCTGATCACCGGACCGTTTCCCTCGGTCGGCCATACATTCATCCGCACCGGCACGGTGGACACCGCGATTGGCGACCTGCTGGAGCGAGGACTGCTGCCAACCCGCGCACGCGGAGACCTGTATGCGATGAAGCATCGCATATCGGCGAGCGCCGCGCGATTCCACCGGAACCACGGCTCCGGCATTGAAGGCGGCAATAGGAACGAGAACATGCTGGCGCTCATCGCCAGTGACGCCGGCGAACCGTGGCGCGAAACCGCTGCGGCGCTCGCCGGCGAATGGAAGGTGGCCGCATGATCGCAACCATGAATCCGGCTGATCTGGGTAGCATGGGCCTGATTGCGGATGACCCGTTCATCTCCGACGATCCGGTCGGCATGCCCAGCCTGTCCAACGCGCTGTACGGCTTCGACCCCAGCGGTCTGGCCAATCGCATCTTCCGTCTGCTGAAGCGCTATATCGGCGCGACGGACGACGATCTGAAGATGCTGACCCTGTGGATTATGCACACATGGGTGTTCGCCAGCCTGTATACGACGCCGCGCCTGTTGGTGACGTCCATTCTTCCAGGAGCGGGCAAGACCACGCTGCTGGAGTGGATCGGGCACTTGGGCGCGAAGTCGGAGATGCTGAGCGCCATCAGCTCGGCGTCGCTGCTCGCCAATCTCGCCGATCAGGGGTACACGCTGCTGGTGGACGAGGCCGACCGGAGCCTGCGCAAGGACAATCCCCTTGCCGCCGACTTCATCGCCGTGGTGAACACCGGGTACAAGAAGGGCGGCAGTCGCACGATTCAGGAGCCAGACAAGAAGCACGGCTGGAAAGTGGTGCGCAAAAGCACGCATGCGCCGGCCGTGTTCGCGGGCAACAACCCCGATCTGCCGGCCGACACCCGGCAGCGCTGCATCCCCGTGTTCCTCTACCCGTCCGACGAGGTGGAGGAATCCGATTGGGAGATGATCGAGGAGAACGACGCGGAGTATCTGGACCTGCGGCACGATCTGCCCATATGGGCGGAAACGGCGGCGAGCGCCATCAAGCCACGTCCCACGCTGCCGGAATCGGTGAAAGGCCGTTACCGCGAGGTATGGCTGCCGCTGGCCCGCATCGCCCAGACGCAAAGCGGGGACTGGCTGGACACCGTGCGCCGGCTGTCCGCGGAGTTCGTCGAACAGGCCAAGACGGATGCCGATCTCGGCCTCGCCAACGACTCGCCGCACATCGTGCTGCTCAAGGACATCGCCGAACTGTGGGCCACACAGTGGCGGACGTGCACGTTCGTCGGCTCGCAGCAGATGTGCGACGCGCTCGCCTACGGCAATCCGACGCAGTGGGGAGACCAGCAGCCCGGCGGCTTCGGACGGTTGACCGCCAAGCGATTGGCGTCGATGCTCAAGAAGGCCGGTGTGGAAGCGAGCCGCAACCGCGAGCGCACCAAACGCGGATACCGGTTCACGGCGTTCGCGCAGGCGTGGAAGACGCTGAAGATCTGGGAGGCGTTGAAGCTCGAACCGCCCACACCGGGTACGGGCATGGGCGCCGACGCGGACGCTTCGGACGGCTCGGACACGTCGGACGCTTCCATAGGGAGCACCTTGGAAGGCATCTCAGCGAACATCTCTAAGAACGACTCGGAGCCGGAACGGCTGGAACACTGGGCAGCGACGCTCAGCACCACCGCCGACATCCCGGACTGGACGGCACTGTCCTCCGACCAGCTGCAAGCCATCCGCAAGGTGAAGCACACCGGCCTATGGCTCAACAAGACCACCACCGAACTCAGCAGACGAGGAATCACCGTATGAAGGACATCACCCTGAACGAACCCATGACCGTGCCTATGCCCACCGCCGCCGTGTCTGCTGCGAAAACGCAGACTAACGCATCCGCTGTCTCCGCTGATCAGCTGGTGCAGGCGCTCTACGAGCACGTCGATGCGCAGAATCGCGTCGCCGACCAGCTCGAAAAGATGAACGACCATCTCAGTGACATGAGTCAGATGCTGTACGCCTGCCTGCACTCGCACAGCATGAGTCTGAACGGCATCGACCGTTCGCTCGGCGAGATCGCCGAACAGGTCGAGAACACCCAAAGGCCGTTGCCGACCGACCATCAGCCGGCGACCGCCACGCGATGACCCGTCGCTGAACGACCGGCATTGATGACCGGTGAATGACCGGTAGAGGGAGAGACCCCGCCCCTACGCCTCCGGCGCTCCCCGAGGCATAGCGCCGCTCTCTCCCCCGATTTTCCCACAGCCAACCGTTGTTTTGCAATCCGGGGCCGAATCTGATATCCTGCCTCATACACAGGTCCGCAGTAATGTGAGACTTCCAAGAGCCGGGGGTAATCCCCCGGCATTTTTTATTTCAGGGGGCGTTATGGCCGAAATCTCGATTTTCGCTGACGAAAGCGGCGAACAGGGATTCCAGTCCAAGTACTACGCGCTGACATTGGTGTTCCACGACCAGTCCGATCCCGTCATCCCCATATTCGATGGTTATGAACAAACGATCCGCGACGCAGGCCTGCCGAACATTCCCATGCACGCCTCACCGCTGTTGAACGGCCATGACGCCTACCAACACCTCGGCATCAGCCAGCGCAAGCGCCTGCTCACCTACTTCCTGTCCATGCTGTTCAAACTGCCGGCACAATACGTGACGCTCATCTACCGAAAGGCCGATTACGCAACCTTGGAACAGCTGGGCGCACGCATCAAACGTGACATCGTCAACATCGTGTTCGACCATCTGGCGCTTTTCCAGAGCTTCGACACCATCAAGGTGTACTACGACGGCGGCCAGAGCCTCGTCACGCAGGCCATTCACGGCGCAATTAAATACGCGCTCTCGAAACAGGCCATCATCTACCGCAAAGGTTCGCCGACCGACTATCGGCTCGTGCAAGTGGCGGATTTCATCTGCACTATCGAACTGACCGCGCTCAAGTACGAGAACCACGAACAGACAGCGACCGACGAGCGCTTCTTCGGATCAGCACGCACCTTCAAGAAGAATTACCTCAAAAAGGTCCGTAAGCATCAGCTGACAGCTCGGTAGAGAGTTCTCCAATCCGACTCAATTCATCGCCATCGTGCTGGAGACCAGCTTGTTGGTCTTCGCCATGGCTCGGGTCACCGGCGTGTACAGCGTGAAGCCGATGAGCAAGGCGACCACGAGATAGATGCCCATGCGACCCATCTGCTCCCAGTAGACGTTGCCGTAGAATCCGCCGACGGTCTCCCTCAGCGCGGTGATGCCATGCGAGAACGGCAGGTAGGGGTACAGCTGCCTGAACCCGCTCGGGAGCATCTCCACCGGGAACGTGCCGCCGATGCCGGCGATCTGCGAGACCATGAGCGCGGCGCAGATCGCCTTGCCGACGGTGCTGAACACGGCCGACAGCGTATAGACGAGCGTCGAGCTCACCAGCGACGACCACCACAGGCACAGCATGAACAGGAACGGGTTCGTCGCCTGCGCGCGCAGGTACAGCAGGTCACCAAGCCCCAGCACGGTGGTTTGCGCCAGCGAGAACGCGACGAAGGTCAGGCCGCGGCCCAGATACAGTTGCCATGGCTTCGGATGGTCCAGGGTCGCGGCGATCTTGTCCGATACGTTCGCCTTGAGGACGATACCCAGGAACATCGCACCTACCCAGATGGCCAGCAGCGTGTAGAACGGGGTCATCGCGGAGCCGTTGTTCGCGATCGGGTACACGGCTATGCGCTTCGTCGTCACGGGCGTGGTCATGGCCAAGGCGATGGTGTCCGTGGGCTGGGAGAGCAGCTTGCGCGCCCCCTCCACTCCGCCGGATGCCATGGCCTCGTCCAGCTTGTCGGCGGTTTCGCCGAGCTTCTTCGATTGCTCGAGCAACGCGTCATGCGCCGTGTTGATGTTGGCCGTCAGCTCCTTGATATTGGCCAGAGCACCGGTCGAACCGCTGCCGTCGGTTCGACCGGTTACATCGACGAGCGCGGAGGTGGCGTCGTCGACCAGCGCCTTGGCGTCCGCCCCGGCCCGTTCGGCGGAGTCGGTCACGCCGGAGAGCGTGGCGACGACGTTGTCCTGATACGACTTGTTCAGATCGCGGATCGACTGCGCGCTGGCTTGCGCCTGCGCGGCGATATCCCCGCCGGCGTCGGTGATCGCCTGTCCCTTGGCTTCCGCCCGGTCCGCGGCGTCATTGATCTTCGCATCGGTGTCATTGAGGCGTTTGAGGGTGCGGTCCACGTCAGCGATGGCCCGGTCGATTGCAGCCTTGGCCGGTTCGGTGTGCAACGATTCCCTGATGGAGACCAGTGTGCCGCGGTATTGGGTCAGGCTCGCAATCATCGGCCTGATGCGGTTCGTGGAGATCGCGCGCAGGGACGCGGCGGTATTGTAGGCCCCGTTGGCGGGTTTGCCCAGCGCTTCCTGGACGTTACCGCCGACGGCGTCAAAGGCGTCCGCCGCGGAATCGAGTCCGTTGGTCATGTTCTCGTTGATGCGGTCGATCGACGTGGATGCGTCTCCGAGCTTGCCGGTGATGCCGTCCATGTCAACGGTGGAGGATTGCAGCGACCGCTTCGTCCGTTCCATCGACTTGCCGGATGCGTCGAGCAGGGATGCCGCGGAATCGGCGAGATCCGCGTAGCTCGAAGCGAGATCGGCAGCGTCGGCGAGATCGCTTGATTGCTGCCGCAGATTGGCACTCAATGCACTGATGGATCGTGTGCTCTGGTCCGTGTCGAGATAGGCGGACACGGAATCAAGCATGCCGGCGGCGGCCTGAGCAACGGCCGAGGTGAGGGTGTCGCTGATCTGCTGACGTACGGTGGAGGCGCCCTGATCGGTGACGGTGGAGCCGATGGGATTCTTCTTGGGGTTGGAGTAGTAGACGAGCTGAGCCTGCCGCACCTTGGTCTTGTCCGTTTTCCCGGAATCCGCGGTCCCCTCGCTCAGCAGGGAGAACAGGTCCGTGCTGAAGTCCTTGGGAATCACGATTGCCGCGTAGTATTCGCCTGATTCCACGCCGCTTTTGGCCTCATCTTCGCTCACGAACGTCCAGTCGAGGCTGTCGTTCGCCCTGAGAGCATTGGCGACCTGATCGCCCACGTTGACCTTCGCCGGCAGCAGGTCGCCCTGATAGCCCTTGTCCGAGTTGGCGACGGCGACCTTCATGCCGCCGGTGTTGCTGTATGGATCCCAGTTGGCGTAGATGTTGAACCATGCGTAGAACGACGGCATGAGGATCAGGCCGATGGCGATGATGAGCGCGATCACGCTGCTGCGGATGTGCCGCATATCGGTGCGGAATATGGTCCATACGTTCCTCATCAGTGAACATCCTTTCCACTGGCACCGATTCCATTGGCATCGTCACCGTCACCGGCGTTCCCCGCAGCATGCCGGGCGATGCTTCCGCCGGCGCTTCCCGTGACACCGCCAGCAATCACAGCACGTCCAGCGTCCACGACGGAACGCAGCAGGCTTTCGGCGCCCATCGTGCTGTCATGTGCCTGTCGCGGTAGGTGAAGGTGAATGTATTCGAGAATGATCAGCGCGACGTCCACCACGATTACCATCGCCAGCCAGACCACGAGGAATCCAATGCTCGGTCCGACGACCATCATGGCGATGAGGAACACGACGGGGATTATCCAGATGAGATGGAATCCGATGCGCACCAGATGTGGGTACAGCCGCTCGAACTTCCTCGCCCGGCGTCGTACGCCGGCTCCCCAGGTCGGATCGGCGAGCATCTTGCGCACGGTAATCATGATGTTGCGTTCGGAGCCGACAATCTCCAATCGCTGCGCGTTGACCAGATCGGTATCCGCCAGTTCACGGTTGAACAGATCGTTGAGATTGGCGAGCGCCGGACGGCACAGCATCGCCACGAGCAGGAACGCCACGGCGAACATGGAGGTCTGCCAGATGCGCGTCCAGAAGTCCGCGCCATAGAAGCCACCGATTGTCTCACGGAGCGCTTCGACGCCGTAGGTAAACGGCAGCATCGGGTACAGCAGTCGGTAGAAGTGGGGCATCATCTCGATTGGGTACATACCACCCGCGCCCGGCACCTGCACTATCAGGAAGATCACGCTCAATGCCATGCCGATGTACCGGAACATCATGACCAGACTGTAAGCGATTGATACGTAGGTCATCGAGCATACGATGGCGCCCAGATAGTACGCCCACGGCACATTGCACTGGATGCCGATGACGAGGTTGCCCGATGCGATGACGATGCCCTGCAGCACGGCGACGACCATGAGCAGCAGCCAGCGTCCAAGGAACGCCTGCTTGGGCGTGAGCGCGTCGATGCCTTCCGAATCGGTGTCGTTGCGCAATAGGGTGAGTGCCACGAAGGCGCCTGCCCAGCATGCCAGATTCGTGAAGAACGGGGCGATGGCAGTGCCGTAGTTCTTCATCGGATAGTATTCGCGGGTCTCCAGACCGACCGGGGAGGCGAGGAACGAGGACACCTGGTCGGTGTCCACATGCGCAAGGCCCTTGACGCCGGCCCACGCATCGCTCGCCCGAAGGACGGCGAAATCGGCTTGCGTGCGTTGCACCGATGCACTCACGCGATCGAGGGCCTTGCCCGTCTGCCCCATCACCTTGGACGCCGATTCGAGCGTCGTGTCGAGCTGCGCGAGATCGGCGTCGATGCGGCCAAGCGATTCGGCGGTCCCGCCCACGGTTCCGGACAGTCCGACGAGCTGGGTGGAGACACCTGTGAGAGTGGAATCAATCCTGCTCGAAGCGTCCGAGGACAGGCTGGAAAGCCCGTCGGCCTTGCCGTTCAATGCGTCCAGGGAATCAGAGAGCTTCTTGTCGCCCGCCTGCATCGCCGAGGGGATGCCATTGTTCAGCTGCCTCATCGCCTCGATCTGTGCGGCGAGGTCGTGCTGATGCTGTTTCGCCTGCGCAAGGGCGTCCGAGCCTGCGAGCTGCGGGTCGGATTCCATCGCCTCAATCGCGTCCCCCAGTGCGTCGTTCGCGGATTCGAGCGTGGACAGCGAGGCGTCGACGCGGCCGGAGATGTCCGCCGCATTGCCGTTGACGGTGTCCTTAATGCCGTCGATGCGGCCGGAAAGGGCGCCGGCCCCGGACTGCACCTGTCCGACGGTCGAGTTCATGGAGTGCTGGAACGCCGACAATCCACCACGTGCGGCGTCGACGGAGGATGCCGTGTCGTTGGCACTCGCGGAAAGGGCGTCGGCGCGACCGGCGATGCCCGTCATGTTTTGGCGGGCCCTCGTGATTGTCGCTCGCGCATCGGTGATGGAGGACTGCGCGTCATCTACTTTGCCGCGGGCCGCCACGATGCTGGATTGGGCTTCGCCCAGCTTGCCGTCCAGCTGGTTCGCCGTCCCGTCGAGCCGGTCGTTCATCTTGCCGGCCTCTTCGGAGAGCGTCTTCGTGACGGTCGCGCTGACGGTGGAGACGAACGATGCGTTGATCTGCCGTTCGAGGGCGGAGGCGCCGGATTGCGTCACACGCGGCGCGAGCGTGTTGACCTTCTCGTTGACATAGAAGGACAGTTCGGGGCGCGTGAAGTCGCCCTGTAGCACGCTGGTCAGATCCTTGCTGAAGTCCTCGGGGATCACGATGGCCGCATAGTATTCGCCGGACTCCACGCCGTTGACGGCGGCCGACTCGTCCACGAACCGCCATCCCAGATCGTGGTTGTCCTTCAGGGCGTCCATAGTCTGATCGCCCACATTCATTTCGGAGCCGTTCACCATGGTTCCCGCGTCGTTGTTGACCACCGCGATCGGCACATCTCCGGTATTCGCATATGGGTCCATGTTCGCTGCGACGTTGAGCCATGCATACAGTCCCGGCACGAAACATGACGCCAGAACGATGAACACGGCGAAGGGCACCGCGCAGATCCGCTTCACATCGCGAATGAAGACGCGCAACACGTTATGCATGATATCCGCCCATTCCCTCGTGAATTCACCTGCCGACCGTCACCATTGCGCCGGATGCGTGGGCCGCTGACGATTCGGAGACCGACACGCCAATATTCCTGGCGAGCATGGCCAGTCCGACTGCATGCGTGTTCCCGGCTGCGATCCTGACCACAAGATCAATGGGGTCCTTACGCCCACGCCGATACCATTCCTTGAGTGCGCCGACAATTCCGGCCGCCAGATACACGAAGTGGTAGTCCCTCACGGTTTCGGCGGCTTGGGTTCGGCCGTCGTCGGGCGCCAGGCTCGCGTGAGATGCGGAAATCGGATCGATGAGCTCGTTGCAGTACGCACCCATCGCGGCGATGAGATCACCTGAGAACGTATCTCCGGACCTGCCGGTCACCAACAGGGACATGGATTCGTTGGCCGTGGCGAACTCGAAAATCTCATGGATGAGAGGTTCGTAGTCGTCCTGGAGAATTTCCCCGCGATGCCGAGTGATGATGTCCTTATACGAGTCGATGAGCTCGCGTTTGAGCTGATCGAACAGGGCGTAGATGTCCGTGTAATGCACGTAGAACGTCGCTCGGTTGACGTCCGCAAGACGGGTGAGTTCCATCACCGAGATCTTGCTAAGCGGCTTGGTCTCCAGCAGTTTGACCAATGCACTCTGCAGCATCGCCCGCGTACGGCGCGACCGCCTGTCCATGGGCTTGGATTGCCCTTCGTCAGATTCGCCGATACCCGTACGAGTGCCCGCCTCTGCCATTCCGCACCTCCAATGATTCGATCCGTCACGCCACGCTGGTCGAAATACCAGGATCTTCGTTGTTGTGCATGGTCCGTTGTCTCGGCAATATCATAGCAAACACTCTTCGACAACTGTCGATAAACAATGCAACTGTCAAAAAGTAGACTCACCCATTAGATCAGCAACGTGACGCAGGCGGGAGATCCGCAGAACAGACGTCAGCCCACTGACGCCGGCTTGCAAATCTTCGCGACACGCCGAGAAGAGCGGTAATTTGAGCGGTAATGCAGTTGGTCGGTACGACGATTTTCGTTGGAATGCCGCCAGTTCTTCGGCACGAAGTTGTGAATCTCGTATCCTCCGCCATCGCCCTTTTCCCACCCAGAGGAAAAGGGCTTTTTCATTGCCAAAACGTCGGAATCCCAACGGTTTCAAGCCATTCCGCCGTTCTGCCCGCCCTCCGTTCTGACCCGTCAACCCGTTTCCCGGGATACCACAGCCAGCAAATCAAGCAGTACCGCCCCATGCCCAATCCAGAGAACGCGCCACGACAGCGCAATACGGGCGATATCGCACCCCCCCATTCCCGCCGTACGCTACGGCGGACTACACACAACTGCAAAATAGCCTTCACAGCAAGGGGTTAAAGGGCTCAAGGCCGAATCATGTTCAAACCGTGTTCAAACCGTGAGCCCTAATCCGCGCTGTCTTACCCAAGTGCGTTGCCGGCGTGTCGTTGGCTAGTTTGGGCGTCCCGCCCATCCTCCCCCATCATCATGTCGTTCATCGCTCACGCCGCCAGACTGTCCGGATCGAGCAGGAAATCGTAGACGCTCATCGTGAGGATGCCGTGCTCGTCACGGACCGGCTTGACCACGTCTCGCACGAGGATAATCTTCTGGAAGCTGTCATCGATGCGGAGCAGCGACGCTTTCTCCTGCGCGACCTTCTCCGGCGTCGGCAACTGATACGCGGATTGGATGTAATAGCGCCGGTTGCCGAGATTCGCCACGAAATCGACCTCTAGCTGCTTGCGGTATGGCTTGCCCTCGTTGGTTCCACGCTGCTCGACCACGCCCACGTCGACATTGAAACCGCGCATGCGCAGTTCGTTGTACACGATGTTCTCCATGATGTGGGTCTGCTCGATCTGGCGAAATCCCAGCCGCGCATTGCGCAATCCCATGTCTTCGAAGTAATACTTCTTCGGACTGCCGATGTACTTGCGGCCTTTGACATCGAAGCGCCTCGCCTCCTCGATGACGAACGCCTCCTCCAGGTACTCGATATATTGCATGATGGTGTTTGCACTGATGCGGGAGTGCAACATGCTGTCGAATGTGGCCTTGATTTTGGGAGGATTGGTCAGGGCCCCGATGGAGGATGCCAGCACGTCCACCAAGTCGTCAAGCTCCTGCGATCTGCGCAACCCGTTGCGGGCGACGATGTCCTTGAGATAGGTCTCCGCGAACAGGTTCTTCAGGTACAGCGACTTCTGTTCGTCGGTCTTCATGGACAGGGTGAGCGGCATGCCACCAAACATCACGTATTCGGCCCAGCCATGCTGAACATCGCCTTCATACGCCTGCATGAATTCGGCGAATGACAATGGGCGGACGCGGATTTCGTCGCCACGACCACGAAACTGGGTCATCACATCAGTGGACAGCATCTTCGAGTTGCTGCCCGTCACATACACGTCCACATTACGCATGCGTAGCAGGCCGTTGAGCACCCCGTACAGCTGTGGCGGCTCGTCGCTCCGTAGTTCTTTGTCCGAAATCGCGTACTGCACCTCATCTAGCAGCACATAGTATGGTTCGCTGCGATTCACGATGCGGGACTTCACATAATCGTATAGCGAGAGCGGGTCGCGGTAATGTGCATACATCAGGTCATCCAGCGCGATTTCGATGATGTGGTCATCATCCACACCCTGTGCGCGCAGATGTTTCTCGAACAGTTCAAACAGCAGGAAGGTCTTGCCACAGCGTCTCACGCCGGTGACGACCTTGACCATGCCGTTGCCCATGCGCACAATGAGATCGTTCAGGTATTTGTCCCGTGAGATGAGCATCAAATCCCCCAATCGCCACTCGCGCTCTCGCGCTTTTCACTGAGTGATTATGACATTTATGTCAGTTTCACGCAATAGAGAGCGACGAAAGGGGGATTTCAATGGAGGATGCGCGCGAACAAAGGCACCGGATGCCAGACGAGGAATGCACTCCGTCACGAATCGCCACGCAATCACCGTCCAGCATCGCGAACACCCAACTCACGATTGGCGATGGCACAGTGATCGGCGCGGGTTCGGTCGTCACACATGCTATTACCGCCAACGCCAAGCGGCAGTAAAGCTAAGCCCCGATGAAAGTTAGGGTCTCGCACCCTCCGCCATCACCCTTTCCCTATCCAAAGAAAAAGGGCTTTTTCATTGCCGAAACGGCGGCATTCCAACGGCTCCAAGCTCGTTCCGCCAATCCGGTCCACCTTCCGTTCTCCGTTATGACTCGTCTCGACCCATTTTTCTGGGCTATAGGAGATAACCACCGGTAGACAAGAAGGCTGTCGCGTCGGCGGTCAGCAGGATGGCGACAACAATCAGCACGCCATGCAGCATGTGGTTGAACATCGTCTGGTTCCGCGCCTTCCACTCGTCCAGTCTGGCGGCGAGCGCGTCAAGACGATTGCATTGGATGGCTGCGTACACGACCATCGTCAGGCATTGACTGACCACGAACCATAGAGCCAGCAGCAGTGCGGCCGTGACGACGCTACGCGATTCCCCGCCGATGAGCATCACCGCATAGAACGTGGGGTCGGTAAACGAGGTAATCGCGAACACGAAGCCCACGGCTATATGTCCCAACGCACCGCCGCGGACGGCTTCACGTGGTTGTTTCTTCTCGCGCCTGGGACCGGCAAAGACCCGTCTCGCCACCCAAAGCAGGATGACGACGGATACGGCAAGTTCCGCAATCGCCCAGAACCGACTGCCGTCATCAGGCAGGACGCTTTGCAAGAAACCAGCCGCCGCGGCCCCCATCGACGCCGCGAGCACCGTGCCGACAAGAATCGTGGAGACCGCGAAAGACAGGAAGAACAATGTGACGCGAGACTTCCTCTCCCCTCGCAGCCTCATCGACATCATGTATACCGCGGTGAGGGGGTCGATGCCGAGCACTCCCAGCCCGATCGTATTCAACATCCGGTGAGTCAACGCGCAGCCTCCAGCTCGTCGATCTTGCGGCGGAAGGAATCAAGATAGCGGTTCACCAGTCGCAGTATCGCCTGCTGGTCCTCGACCGGCATCTCGTCGAACACCTCGCTTTCGGCGCGTTCGACCGGCAGCACCCGCTCGCGCATCACACGCTCCCCCTGCGCGGTCAGATGCATGCGCATCTCCCGGCCTTCACCTTGGCGCAGTTCAATCAGTCCATCCTGAATCATCCTTCTGACGGACGAGTTCACGGTCTGCTTGTTCAGGCATGCATACCGGCACACGGCGGTCTGGGTACACCCCTCCCCCAGGACCAGCATCGCCCGCAGGATACCGTATGCACTGTCGGACAGCCCGCGCGCGATGGCTATCTCATGGTAGAGCCCATCGATCTGCCGATTCAGCCGATCGAACTCCCGCAAGGTCCCGTTCTGCCTGAATTCCATGATCACGCCTTCTGCCCACATGTCGAGTATGAAATCATACTCGCAGAGTAGTATGATTTCATACTCACGTCAACATCCCTGCCAAAATCAACATCAACAGTGCAGGAACCACGTTCCGACGTGGCCAAGAAGACAGCCTGCCCAGCCGCCATTGCAGACCACGCCACCTTCCGGCAATCCGCGCCCCACACACAGATCCGCAGCAATGTGAGACTCTTCCAAGAGCCGTGGAGTCCTCGGCATTTTTATGCAACATGACGTGGGCTGGAGATCCGCAAAACAGGTACCAGCCCATTGATGTCGCGCCGAACCCACACCCCAACCTAGGAACCTTACCCACACCCACTTCCTAGGTTCCTAGGTAACTTCCTAGGTTCAGGTTCAGGTTCAGGCTCAGGCTCAGGTTAGAGCATTTGGCACAGTCTCGGCTCCTACTCAGAAATGTCTACTCGGAAGCCACCAGCCGGTACCGGCGCTTGGGGCTGTACTTGGATCCGATACCCTCGACAAGATGCTCATCCATCAAACCGGACAGGTAGTCGCGGATGGTCTTCGGGGACACGCCTGCCGCGTTGGCCAGCTCGGATGTGCTGACGCTATTCCGCTCGGCCAGATACGAAAGAATCGCCTGGCGCAGGTTATCCCGCGAGTATGAGGTTCCTTCCTGTTCGGTCATCCTGCGATGCCCAAAGATAATGCGGAATTCGCTCAGCGAGCTCACCGGCACCGGTGGGTCCATGAGCGCGTCGGCAAGAGAACCCTCGATAATCGCGTACCCGGTGCCGCGATTCTCCACCACGCGACCGACCTGACCATCGACGTCCGTGTAGGGCACATCCTCCAGAATGCGCGAGAGGAACTGGTTTCGGGACTGGGTGCTGCCCTTTTTGCCAAGTTCGTCCACGGTCAACGGGCCGAACAAACCACCGGGATTGATGATCTCCAAACGATCCGGATACAGCTCCACACGCACCGGCGCTCCCTGCGCGTCCAGCGAGTAGTCACGGTGCATCAGGGCGTTCGCCACCGCCTCCCTGACTGCGGCGAGTGGATACTCCGGCACATCCTCGCGCAAAGCGCCCTTGACCACGGCACCGTGCCTGATGTTGCGGGACACCGCGCGCAACGTGGCGAGCAGCATGACCGGAATCGACCCGTCGATGTTCTGCGAATCGACGAACCTTCGACCGCCCGCCGCGACATCGCCCTTCACCGACGTGGGAAACGCCGAGAACACGATGTTCAGCCGGGGGAAGAACTTCTGCGGGAAAGCCCCCAACGCCATCAACCCGGCGACCGTGGGACGCAGTACACCCTGCGCATCGTAGGCCAGCACACGACGATTGACCATCAATTGCTCATCGCTCATGGACGCAGTGCCGCCAAACGATCCCCCTCGCTGGATGTTCAACCATCCATTCAACAGAGTCTGATCCAAATCATCCACTGTGGCCTCGTCGACGATGGCGACATCGTTGCGGGCCATCCGGTACTGGTTCTCCATGAACCGATCGATTTCATACATCGTCATCTTGTAGTCGCCATCGCCGGTGCGCAGATACGAACCCTTGGGTCTGCCGTCCTTGCGGATATAGCAAGGCTTCTGGCGCACATCCAGTTCAGGGATATTGGCGACGACCACCGGCTTGCCGCCGTGATGCAGTACAAAGATGTCGGCCATGATGGACGGGCTTATGCGGTCACGCGCCGCCTGCGCAAGCTGGCTCTGAAGCATCTTTACGTCCACATCCACCGAATCGAACGTCTTCTCGGAGATACCAAGAATGACCACGCCACCCGACGTGTTGGCGAACGCTACCATGGAATCCACCACGGAGGACGGAAAACCGCCCTTGGCATCCTTAATCTCATAATCGGCCAGATCGGTGTTGGCTTCGCGCATGGCATTCACCGCCACGGCCAAGTCATCGTCGGTAACGATCTTGGAGAACATGGAACCTCCCTGCACGCCGGAGAAGAACCTAGGAAGCAACCTAGGAAGCAACCTAGGAAGCAACCTAGGAACCCAAACCCTGCAACTTCCTAGGTTCAACAGTAGACTTCCTAGGTTCCAAGGTCAAGTTCCTAGGTATGCGGATTAATATGCAGACACATTGGAGTCTTGAACCTTGAAAACAAGCCAGAGAAAGCGTGCCTACACAGTTCCCACTAAGCGCACTTCGACAATCAACTGACGACGATTCGCTGAATTCAGCGTATTCAGCGCAGATTCAGCGAAAAGCAACATTGCGACGACACAGCCGACATGACGAAGTGCATGCGTCCGGCCACTGGGTGATGCCGTTACAGCCCGTCACGACACGCCGAGGACGTGGTAACAGGGGTGGTACGGCGAAGGCGCGAAGCTCGCGAACGACAAGCGGCAGTAAGGTTAAGCCCCGATGAAGGTTGGCGTCTCGTGTCCTCCGCCATAGTCCTTTTCCCACCCAAAGGAAAAGGGCTTTTTCATTGCCAGAACAGCGGTATTCCGACACCGATAATGGGAAAACCACTTGGACCGATGCACGGATGACTAATCTGGCAGAATCTCTCCGATGGAGAACAGCGCCGCGCTACCTCCAAGACTGACGCGCCCATCCGACACGGTCGCATGGATGGTGCCGCCGCGTTGGGAGGCCTGATAGGCAGTCAACCTGTCTCTGCCGAATCGCCTGCTCCAGTAGGGCAGGATATGGCAGTGGCCGGAACCGCAGACCGGGTCCTCATCGACGCCACATTTCGGCGCGAACGAGCGGGACACGCAGTCGAGCCCCGTTCCGGGATCGCCCGCAGCAGTGACGTTGACCAGCAGACCGGGTAACTCGTTGACCAGCGTCATGTCGGGTCGTATGCCGCGTACGATGCGTTCGTCACGCATCACGCACAGCAGGTCACGGCCGAGCCACGCCTCCACAGGACGCGCGCCAAGCGCCTGTTCCATCGCGTCGGTCACCGGCGTGGGCGCGAGATCGTAGGCGGGGAAGTCCATGGCGAAGACCTCGCCATCATCACCGCGAAACCGCGTGACCGTCAGTTGTCCACTCAGCGTGTGAAACCGAATGGTCTCGGCATCGGGTTCAACGAAGTGCATGATCACATAGGCGGAAGCGAGTGTGGCGTGCCCGCACAGGTCGATCTCGCCACCGGGAGTGAACCAGCGCAGGTGATATCCCTGTGGCTCGCGTACGATGAACGCGGTTTCCGAGAACCGGTTCTCCATCGCGATACTGGCCATGAGCTCCTCCGAAGGCCATGTCTCCGGCAGGCACACCGCCGCCGGGTTGCCTTTGAACACCTCGTCGGTGAACGCGTCCACCACATATTGCTTCATGCCCATCATCACGCTCCTTAGCGGGTTGGCTCCATTATGACACTGGACATTGCGGCACTGCCGGCGCTGCCGTTGTGCGATCCGCGCCCATGGGCAGAGCTCCGACGGATGTTCGGATGGAAGGTATCGTAACCACGCACGGATGCTCGCAATCATCAGAAAATGTGCATTCAACGAAGGATTCCGCAGGAACGCCTCGACGCCGAGGAGATCACCATCGAGGCGCAGGTCTACGCACGGTCCCTGTAAGAGAAGTGCGGGTTCCGCCAGGTCTCGCCGGAATTCCTAGAGGACGAAATTCCACATATCCAGATGAAGCTTTATTTTCAAGGGCGCCATGGCTGAAATCCGGTGCACTGAAATCTGGGGTCCTACAGCCCTACAATTGCTCTGCAATGAGCGGAATGAGCAGTATGACCGAAATGCATGGGATGAATGGCGAGAACGAGACCACGACAGGACGTACGAAGCCCGCGGCTCCTACCCTCACTGCTCCTACCCCCGCCTTGCTGGCGGCGCTGATTTTTCTGGTGGCGCTCAACCTGCGCCCTGCCATCGCGGCGGTGGGGCCGGTGCTGGTTCGCATCGGCAGCGATTTGGACTGGGGCGAGGGCACACTCGGTATGCTGGGCGCGATGCCCTTGTGGGCGTTTGCCGCGGTAAGCCCTCTGGTGCGGTTCGTCACCGCCCGCATCGGTGCCAACCGCACAATACTGGCGGCATTGCTGGTGCTTTCCATCGGATGCGTGGTTCGATCGTTCTGCGGCCCGGCCGGCGTATGGCTGGGCACATTGGCCGTGGGCGCAGGTATCGCCGCAGGCAATGTGCTGGTGCCGGTGGTCGCCAAACGCGACTACGAGAAGCACCTGCCGTTAGCCGTCGGCGCGTATTCGGCATGCATCACCGCGGGATCGGCCATCGCCGGACTCACCTCCGCCTCGCTGGCCGATTGGCTGGGCGGATGGCGTGGCGCATTGGCGGCGTGGGCGGTGCCGGCGGTGGTCGTGGCAGGATTGTGGACGGCGCGTGTGATTCGCGATCGCACAGACATCGAGGGTGCTGATCACACCACCGAACACACCACCGAATTCACCGCCGAACACGCCACGGACGCCATCAGCGAGCAACCGGCCCGTACCCGCCCGCAGATTGAAGTCGGCGTTCATCAGGACACCCCGCAGCATACCGGTCACGACACCGAAGCGGCCATCCATGTAAGCCACCCATCCGAAGGCACCCCGCTGTGGAGACGGCCGATGACCTGGTGGGTCACGATGTTCATGGGTCTACAGTCGGCGGCGTTCTACACGATGTGCAATTGGCTGCCGGCGGTAGCCTCGGCCGCAGGCTTCGACGATGCCGCAGCCGGCGTGCACCTCTTCGTGTTCCAGTCGCTCGGCATCCTCTCCGGTCTGCTCATCCCCGCGTTGATGCGAGTGCATGGCGACCAGCGCTGTGCCGCGCTCGTATCCAGCCTACCGATGGTGATCGCCGGCACAGGATGGATGCTGCTGCCCCATCTTTCATTGCTGTGGAGCGTGATCGGGGGCATGGGCCAGGGCGCGGCACTGGTGGTGGCGCTCACGCTGATCTCCCTGCGCGGAAGCACTCCGACCGAGACCGTCGCCCTCTCGGGCATAGCTCAATCGATCGGTTATCTGCTTGCCTCGGTCGGGCCGCTGGCGTTCGGCGCATTGGCCGAACTTACCGGAGGCCGATGGACTGCGCCGCTGATTCTGTTCACCACGCTCGCCGTCGCTCAGTGCGGAATCGCGTTGCTTGCCGGCCGCGACGCCTGATTCGTCGCTCATCAGGCGCGAGACGATTTCCAGCTCTCCGCCGTCGACTGGACTTCATCGAGCCCTGCGTCATTCGGACAGCAACTGCACGTAACGCTGCACTTCCTCGTCAAGCTGCTCATCGGTGATGGACAACATGCCATGAATCGCGAACGGCTTGGCGAACGTCATACCGACATGCTTGGCCGTAGTTTCCAACGGCTTGAGCAGTTCGGGACCGGTGACGCCGAACTCGCCCTCATGCGTGTACTTGGACTTGGCGCCGCCCACGGTGATGGCCAGCTGCAGCTCCTTGCCGTGCAGCTTGTCGCCGCCATGCCCATATGCCCAGCCGTGCTCAAGCACGAGATCCTCCCACTGCTTGAGCAACGCCGGCGTGGAATACCAGTAAAAGGGGAACTGCCAGACCACACAATCGGCCTCGAGCAACGCCTCCTGCTCGGCTTTGACATCGATGCCGAAATCGGGATAGAGCGCGTATTCGTCGCGTACGGTCACATTGTCGAGACTGCGCGCCGCGTCCGCCAGACGCTTGTTCGCGCGTGAACCTGATTCGAGATGCGGATGGAAGACAAGCAGCAACGTGTTCTTCGCCATGATGATTCCTTCACTTCTTCAGGCTTAACATAATCGTCGTTGCCATTGAAACAGCGTCGGCGCCCTGCCGTCCAATGTCACAGGACTATATCCGGCCATGCGTAGAACGTATCGGCAAGACGCCTGCCAACGTGCAAAGAGCGGCATCAAGGTATTGCCACAGGAGGCGCCGCCGTCATTGTCGTCTTTTGGCAAACGACAACAAGCCTGATTGAGCGCTGCGGCGTCACGCATCGGCTGCGCATCGGCCGCGCCTAGGTGTGCCGAACCGCGCCAAACCGCTTCGCACAGGACCCGCCAAAACGTCACCAGCGCACGGAGATACGTTCGCCAACATGCGCGTCATCCGTCGCAGCGGACAGCTCATCAACGATGGCGATGGCGTAGTCGGCGTAGCTGATCGCGCTCTCGCCGTCCGCGTTCGTGGTGAACTCCTCGCCGGTCAGCACGTACTTACCCGTACGAGGGCCATCAGCACGGAAGTCGGCGGCGGGCGAAACGTACGTCCACTTCACGTCGGAACGCTTGCGCAGTTCGGCGAGCGATTCGCCCATCGCGGTGGCCAGCGGCTTGAACGCCTCCGGGAATCCTTCGGACTGGCTCAGCTGCAGCGTGTGGGCGGCATCGAGGTACAGACTGCCCGCACCACCGACCACAATCAGGCGGGTATCGGTGCCGGAGAGGATGTCGGCCAGATGCTTGAGCGAGTCGGAATGCTGGTGCAGGGTTTCCGGCGCCCATGTACCGAACGCATCAACGACCGCGTCGAATCCGGCCAGATCGGCGGCGGCCAGGTCGAACAGATCCTTGGACAGAACGTGCTGGGCAGCGGTCTTGTTCTCGCCGCGCACGATTGCGGTCACGCTGAATCCGCGATCGACTGCCTCCTTGACGATGGCGCTTCCGGATTTGCCGTTGGCTGCGATAACTGCAATGTTCTTGGTCATGGTGAACTCCTTATCGGTCTGGCTAGTGGTCTGGTTAACGGTCCGTTTGTCCGTCTGATCACAACGATCTGGCTACCGGCCGGTCGTCGCGTACGCCTATTGACGCGCCCGCGATTCCCCGCTGACATGATTCACGATATTGAAGTACATCCCAAAAAGGAAGAAGGCACTCTAAAGTGCTATAGTTACCCAAAAGGAACTATTGAATGATTCCAACGATTCAGGACGGTACAATTATGATTGATGTCAACACACTACCGGCGTGTCCCGTGGAGACGACACTGACGCTCATCTCCGATAAGTGGAAGATCCTGATTGTCCGCGATTTGTTGGACGGCACCAAACGATTCAGCGAACTGCGCCGGTCAATCGGCAATATCTCGCAGAAAGTGCTCACTTCGAACCTGCGTCAGATGGAGGCTGACGGCCTTGTGCACCGCGAAGTGTACGCCGAAGTGCCGCCGCGCGTCGAATACTCGCTGACCGACACCGGCCGCAGCCTCAAAACTGTCATCGACGCCCTCTGGAACTGGGGCGAGGGCTACAAGGCCGCACTCACGGCCTAATAGCCTGTCTCACTCATGCATTGGGGATTTCAGCCCCTGCCGCTTCCCCAGTCATCGCCGTCAATCCTTCGCCAGGGGCCGATCGTCATCCAGACAATTGCGGACGGGCCACTGGCATCAATCAAGAGCGATGACTTCTCGAAAAAGGTTCATTGCCCGTAAGATTGCCGTGCGCTGACCGACAAGTGCTAACCGCCAAGTGCTAACCGCCGCACCCTGACCACCACATTCCCACCACCTGCCATAAGGAACCGCCCACCCACCATGACATCCCATCTTTCCGAAGCCGGACGCACACTGATTCCCCGCAAGGACGACCGCTACGGGCTGCTCTCCCCGGCTCTGGTGATTCTGACGTTCGTCGCCGGACTGGTGGATGCGCTGAGTTATCTGGCATTGGGCCATGTTTTCGTGGCGAACGTGACCGGCAACATCGTCTTTCTGGGATTCTCCATTGCGCACGCGCAGGGATTCGTCTGGTGGACGTCGGCGCTGACGTTGGTATCGTTCATGGTCGGGGCGCTGATCGGCGGGCGCATCATCCATTACTTTGGCAGGAACCGCGCCCGCCATCTGCTGGTGTCGACATGCGTGCAGATGACCTTCGTCGTCGCAGCGCTTGTCGGCATCTATCTGCTGAACCGTTTCGTGCCGGAACCGACGATGGGTGGAGCGGGCGCCGGAACCACACCGGCCGCGCAGGCCGCCGGGCAAGTCGCCGGACAGCCGAGTTTGAACTTCCCCACCGGCAGCCACATCGATCTGCACATCATCATGCTTATCGTGCTGCTCGCCCCGGCGATGGGCATCCAGAACTCCACCGCGCGCAAACTGTCGGTTCCTGATCTGCCCACCACCGTACTCACCATGACGCTGACCGGCGTCGTCGCCGATACGTCGGCCCACGGCCATGAGCAATCGAAACTGGGACGCCGCGCAGTGGTGATGACCGCGCTGGCGCTGGGCGCGCTGACCGGGGCGCTGCTGCAAACCAATGGCCACGAGGACGTGATCCTGATGGTGATGATCGCCTGTCTGCTGTCGGTCATCGCGATGATGATTCCGCACGTCCGCTCGGATGCGGCGTGGGTCACCGGGCGATGACCGACTGGACTGAACTGGCTGGCCGGCCGGCCTCGGCGACCTGGCGGACGTGCGGTCCGACGGACATGGTCATCGAGCGAAGCGTCGACTGACCGACCGGGCAGTGCCGACCAACCGGGCAGTGCCGACCGGACAGGCAGTGCCGACCGGACAGGCAGCGACGATTGGGCTGCGCCGCGTGGTCATCAACGCGCAGCTCTTACCTGAACCTTACTTCTTGGAGGCGTTGACGGCGTCAACGGCCTTCTGCAAGGAGGCGGTGTGGGTCTTGTACCAGTCGATCTGCTCGTTGAGCTTGTCGGTCGCGGCCTGATAGCCCTTGGTGTCCTCGGCCATGCAACCCTCGTATTCCGGGGTTTCGGCACCCAGTTCCTTGTTCAGGGCGTCGAGCGTGGAGGAGTCCTTGACGTCCTTCTCGGTGAGGGCGGCAGCTGCGGACGCATCGCCGTTGACAAGGTTGTTGTAGTCGTTGGTGGCGTTGCGCATCTCCTCAGAAGCGGTGGCGCAAGCGGCGACTGCGTTGCTGTACTGCGCGTCGGAGTAGGCCCGGTAGCCGAACACTGCAGCGATGGCGACCACGGCCACCACCACGACCACGATGACGGCGGCGGCCCACTTCGGCAGGCCCTTCTTCTTGGCGGTATCGGCGGCGTTGGCGGCAGCGTTGGACTGGAAGTTTTCGGCAGTGTTCTGCGCGGCATTCTGGTTCTCAGCGGACATGTTCTTCTCCTTTGCTGTGCTCTGATGTTCAGTGGGGTTGGCGCGAATCGGCGGCAACCCGTTAGGCAACGGGCATCTACAGTAACGGAAACGCCGCGAAACGCGAATCCGAGCCAGCGAACGTGGCACAAATCATGTCACAGATTGAATGGATTATGGATTGAATGGATTGAACGGAGACGCTGGTTCCCGCCTAACATGCCGTGCCGTGTAAACGTGACGCCCGACTACTCCTCACCCCCCGATTCACAGGGCCGGAGCCGCCGATAGGGAGACCAAGAGCTAACGGTCTGTCTCGTTAATAACTGAGGGCTTTACCTTTTTCTTCCCCGGCCAGCTTCGCGGACAGCCCACCGTCAGAGAGGGCGGATACCACTCAAGTAACGGCGAAACAGACCCTAGTATGTCAATTCTTGTTTTGCAGAGTTAAAACAAAAACCCTCGCAAAACTTGCGAGGGTCATTGGCTGGGGTGCCTGGACTCGAACCAAGAATGGCTGAACCAGAATCAGCTGTGTTGCCAATTACACCACACCCCAATTTGGCTGGCGTAGCAACTCCGAAGAGTTGTTCGTCGTACCCCCAACCGGATTTGAACCGGTGTTGGCGCCGTGAGAGGGCGTAGTCCTAGACCGCTAGACGATGGGGGCTTATTCAGTTTTCACTGGCTGCTCGGCGAACCGCGCAACAGGTGTATATATTACACGCCGAACTCTTGAATGCAAATCACGGCGTGTCGCCAGTATTTGCAAGGATTTCCGCCAATCAGGTGCAGTGACCCCGGCGCTGCAAAAGTTCCTATAGCCCGAACCAAGAGCACCGCAAAATTCCTATAACCTTATGCCGGCGGAAAAACAAAAAGACCCCGGAGGAACCGGGGTCTTCAGTCGTACCCCCAACCGGATTTGAACCGGTGTTGGCGCCGTGAGAGGGCGTAGTCCTAGACCGCTAGACGATGGGGGCATATTCAGTTTTCACTGGCCGCGACGCGAACCGCAACGACTGAATAATATACGGGAACCGTCCACAGCCGTCAACTACGGCGTGTCACATTGTGATTGCTCAGTTGACAAGGCGTGCAACGCATGGCACTTCACAGCACAATCGCCCTTCAATCATGTCAGGTCATTCATTAGGTTGATTAGTCACTCCTCTGGTAGGTAGCGCCCGAGAGACACCCGCGGAAACCCGCCATATCAACGGCTGACACGACGGGTCACCTACCAAATGAACGTCAAATCCACCAAACGAATGCATGCGTTCGTCGCTTCGAACAGTAGGGGTAGGGAGACAGAGGCGGTACTTCGAATATGCTAAAGGCGGGCATCCGCAATCATACGGATGCCCGCCTTTAACTCCCATCAGTCAGCTTTCGCCCGACAGCCCCTCGCAGAGGGTAGCCAAGGGCAGGCGGAAGCCCATCGTACTTACCGGATTCCAGCTTCCCTCCTCTGAGGGAGCCAGGATGAGGCTCACAGATGAGCGCGCAGTCCCTTGAGACGTGCGACAGTGAGCGGCTTGCCCACAATCTCCATCGACTCGAACAGCGGCGGGGAGACGCGACGGCCAGACATGGCCACACGAACCGGGCCGAAGGCGAGACGCGGCTTGTAGCCACCGTCCTCCACCAAGGCCTTGTTCAGCGTTTCGTGCAGGTGGTCGGTCTTCCAGTCGGCCTCGTCCACGCCTTCGAGCGCGGCGATGGCGGCGTCGAGCACTTCGCCGGCGGAGTCCTTGAGCTGCTTGCGGGCATCGTCGGCGGGTTCCAGATATTCCTCGGTGGAGAGGAGCGACCCGACCATGCCGGCCACCTCGCCCAGCAGACGTACACGCGGCTGGACCAGCGGTGCGGCGGCGGTCAGAATCTCCTGCTCACGGGCGGTCAGGGCGTCCCAGTCGTCGGCGGAGACCACGCCGTCGCGCTTGAGGTACGGCACGGAACGGCGCAGGAAGTCGGCCGGGTCAAGCATACGGATGTGCTCGGCGTTGATGGAGATGGCCTTGTCAAGGTCGAAGCGGGCCGGGTTGGCCTTGACGTCGCGCACGTCGAACTTGGCGATCATCTCATCCATCGTGAACACGTCGCGGTCCGGAGCGATGGACCAGCCGAGCAGGGCCAGGTAGTTGAGCAGGCCCTCGCGGATGAAGCCGGCGTCGCGGTGGTTGAACAGGTTGGATTCCGGATCGCGCTTGGAGAGCTTCTTGTTGCCCTGGCCCATCACGTACGGCATGTGGCCGAACAGCGGGGTGGTCTTGGCGATGCCGAGCGCCTCGAGGTAACGGTAAAGCACGATCTGGCGCGGGGTGGAGCTGAGCAGGTCCTCGCCGCGCAGCACCACGTTGATGTCCATCATCGCGTCGTCCACCGGATTGGTGAGCGTGTACAGGGCGTCGCCGTTCGGGCGCACGATCACGTAGTCCGGCACGGAACCGGCCTTGAATTCGATGCGGCCACGGATGAGGTCGTCAAAAGCGATGTCCTCGTCGGGCATGCGGATACGCAGCGCAGGCTTGCGGCCCTCGGCGCGGAAGGCGGCCTTCTGCTCCTCGGTGAGGTCACGGTCGTAGCCGTCGTAGCCGAACTCGGCCGGGCGTCCGGCGGCGATGTTGCGCTCCTTGATTTCCTCCGGGGTGGAGAAGGACTCGTAGGCGTAGCCGGCCTCGAGCAGCTTGGCGGCAACGTCCTTGTAGATGTCGGTGCGCTCGGACTGGCGGTACGGGCCATGGGGGCCGCCCACGTCGATGCCCTCGTCCCAGTCGATGCCGAGCCAGCGCAGGGCCTCGAGGATCTGGTTGTAGCTTTCCTCGGAGTCGCGGGCGGCGTCGGTGTCCTCGATACGGAAGATCAGCTTGCCGCCGGTGGCGCGGGCCTCGGCCCAGTTGAACAGTGCGGTGCGGACCATGCCCACATGCGGGGTGCCGGTCGGCGACGGGCAGAAGCGGACGCGAACGTTCGCGGGGAGTTCGGGTTTGGTGTTTTCAGCATCAGTCATAAGCACCCACTTTAGAACTGCCCTTGGGCAGAATTCCGCCAATCCGTTGCGATGGCCGGGAAACGGCTTGGTGGAGCCGTTTTCTGGGGATGCAAGGGCGAGAGGCGAGGGGGCGAGGGGGCGAGACACCTTCTCTCAACCCTCCCCATACACGGAATGACCTGGATGTTGCCGATGGTAATGGCGCCGTCGTCTCAGCCCTCTCATACACGGGACGACCGGAATCCCACACCGAATGCAAGCCGATCCCGCGGGCATGTAGCCTAAGGCGACCGGACCTCCGTTTGGCTGCATGGCGGAGTTGAATGCCATGCCCTTGCCGCATGCCACCATCGTCGCCACCACTGCCGCCGGAACTTGCCGGAGCCGCCGCGGAACACTGTCGCCGGTGTCACCGCCATTGTTGGAGCCGCCGTGGATTCACGGGCAGCACATTCCGCAAACGGCGGGCACCGATTTCTCAATTCCCGCTCCGCAAATATGCCACAGCACCGTCGCAGCCAAGCCAACGTATGGCCGGATGAACGCGCTGACTCTCAATCCGCTATCGCCAACGAGCCAGCAGCTGGCTCTTTGGCACCGCTAACTCGCTTAGCGTCGCCAAAAAGCCAGACCCTGGCTCTTCTACGCCGAAAATCATGTTCTACGCATCGCCAAATAGCCACCGGATGGCCTCACAACGCCGCTCACTCACTCAGTGGCGTCAACAAGCCATTCCATGGCCAAACGGCAACGCCAAATATCATCCCAGAATCACCAAATAGCCACGCACTGGCTCGCCGGCACCGCTGACGCCCTCAGCGTCGCCAAAAAGCCAGACCTTGGCTCTCCCACACCGAAGCAATTGTCAGCAGGCCAGCCCGGCGAACAGGACGGCCCAATCCTGAGCCTGGGAATCGTCTTCGCGGGAGTCGTGTCGCTCGGTGTTGGTGTCAAGGTTCATGTTCATCGTCGTTCCTTACTACATCGTTGTTCTCTATCGGTCTGCGCCGAAAGCATCATCGGCTTCCTCGGCCCCGTCTCCGCGACCGTGCGCATATAAGATTGATGTTAGCGCAAACAGTCACAATAAGCATCATTGGTACGTCTCATTCTGTATCGTTTTGATAACGATTGCGCGAATAACGCACAAATCTCGGTGGAATTCATCAGGCGAGCCGTTATCGGCCCCGCCCATACAGACGAACCCAGACGACGTCTATGGCGGACGCCGAGCACCAGCCCTGCCCGGCACCAGCCCTACCCGGCGACAGCCCTACCCGACACCAGCACAGGCGAATCCCCGGCAATATTCAGACGATATTCACTGCATATGTTGGGTTTTGGTGAAAAAGCTGGAAGAATGGAGCAGGACGACACAGTCCTGATGAAAGGGGAATCAATGACTGATCCCAACAATGCGCCGAACATCCCGAACGTGCCGCTGCCCGCGGCTCCCAACGGCGCAGCACCGAACGCATCAAATAATCCAAGCACGAACGCACAAAACCCGGCTTATCCGAGCACCTACCCAAGCTACGGCTCAGCACCATCCTACGGTCAGGCCCAGGGACAGAACGGTGATCCATACGCGGCCCAGAACCAGCAGTATGCGTATGCGCCGCAATACGGCGCCCCCACAGACCCGCAGGCGCCCGCCGGTCAACCGCAGTATGGCGCTCCGGCATCGACGACTCCGGCGACCCCCGTACCGCCCACTCCGTCCGCACCGTACGGCCCGGCAGCAGGAGGCAATCCGTACGACGGACAGAATCCGTACGGCAACCAGAACATCTACAATCAGGCCCCGCCGTCCTACAACCAGTACTCCCAGTTCGCCGCGCCATCCGCCGGCATGACGACCGGCGTCATCCCACTGGACCAGCCCTACTACGGCTGTCCGTTCCCGGAGGCGTTCCTGCGCTTCTGGAAGAAGTACGTGGTGTTCACCGGCCGCGCCTCCCGCAGCGAATACTGGTGGTGGACCTTGGCCGCCCTGGGCATCAACATCGTTCTGGGCATCATCGCCGATGTCTCGGATGACAAGCTCGCTTTCCTGACCGGCATCTGGAGTCTGGCGGTCTTCATACCGGGACTCGCGGTGTCCGTACGACGTCTGCACGACATCAACAAATCCGGTTGGTGGCTTGCCGCGCTCTACGGTGTCATGGTCATCGGCGTCATCCTCATGATCGCGGGCGGCGGTGCCGCGCTGTTCGGCGGCTTCCTCGGCTTCTCGCACGGCGACTACAACAACGTCTATGGAGCGGCCGCCGCAGGAGGATTCGGCATCATGGTGATCGGGTGGCTGGCGATCATGATTGCCAGCATCGTGCTCCTCGTGTTCATGTGCCTGCCGAGCAAGCCGGAAGGCGCGCGCTTCGACGCGCAGCCCGGCGCCGGCAATGCCGCGTTCGGCGCTCCCGCTGCCCCCGCGTACGGCCAGCCGGCAGCCGCGGCTCCTTACGCGGCCCCGACCTCAACGCCGAACAACGGATATGACCCGAACTACGGTTCGACGGCCTCCGCATACAGCCAGCCGACCGCGCCGAGCCCGTTCGACGCCGCGCCGACTGGCGCACCGACGGCACCGGAGACCCCGGCCCCGGCATACGGCCAGCAGCCCTTCTCGACTCCCGCATATGGGCAGAACGCCGCACCGGTCTCGCCGTCCGCGACGCCGTCCGTTCCGTTCGGGTCAGGCACTCCGGACGCATCGTCCGCCCCGCTGCCGGAATACGGCCAGCCTGTCCCGCCGGCCCCGACGGTCCCGGCATCGGTAACGCCGCAATCCACCGCGACTCCGACGGTTCCGGCCTCCGCGACGTACAGTCCTTCCGCAGCACCGGCCGAGGAACCGGTCAGCGACGAGACCGTGCTGTCCCCGCATGCGCCGGTCTCCCCCGAGGATGACAACGCCGCCCAGAAGCCGTGGCAGGGCCAATAACGGCGGACCGCCAAACACCGTCGCACAACAATAAGCAACAAACAACAATTGGGGTCTGTATCAGTGCATCAATCGCAGGTACAGACCCCAATTGCATATCCATCTCAGCGGCATGAGCAGCGGCATGAGATTCTGCAAAAACCGCAACGTCAATCCACGCTCACGACACACACAAGCACAGGACACGCCAGCCGGTCAGCGTAGGCCCATCACCACTGGTCAATGCCAGTTGTGCTTGATGGCGAATCGGCGGCTCATGTCTCCAGTCCACCGCAAGTCAGGACCGGTATGGTCCGGCGCACAGAACAACGGCGCACAGAGCAACAGCGCACAGAGCAACAGCACACAGAGCAACAGCGCACAGAGCAACAGCGCACAGAGCAACGGTCACGAAGCCGCAAAGGTGCGGCGCAACCAAGCCTCAGCCAGTTGCGGCCAGCTTTGCACGCATTCGACGACGTGGGCGTACCTGCTGGCACCGGCCGTCTCCTCGTCGCCCAGCGACAGGCCGTGACTACCTTCGGGGAAGAGGTGCGCCTCAACGCTCACGTCGGCGTCGCGGCAGGCCCCAATGAGCATGAGCGTGTTCTCCACCGGCACGCTGGTATCCGTCATAGTGTGCCAGACGAACACCGGCGGCGTCTTGGCGTCGATGTGCCGTTCGATGGACAGACGCTCCAGCAGCTCCTCATCGTCCGCCCGTTCGCCCAGCAGACAACGGAAGCTGCCGCGATGAGCCAACGGACCGGAAGTGACCACCGGATAGGCCAGCATCAGCGCATCCGGCCGCACCTCATCCGGGTTCAGACCGTGCGCATGGAGATCCTCATCGCCGGCCGTGGTGGCGAGATTCGCCGCCAGATGACCGCCGGCCGAAAAGCCCAGCACCGCCACACGCTGCGGGTCCACATGCCATTCGTCGGCATGGGCGCGGATGAGCCGCATCGCCTCACCCGCCTCGACCAGCGCCACCGGATACCGACTGGGCCGGACCGAATACCGCAGTACGAACACGTTGAATCCCCGGCCAAGGAACCGCAGGGCCACCGGCTCGGACTCACGGTCGGAGGTCATCGCGTACCCGCCGCCGGGCAGAATCAGAATGGACGTGCGGCGCCGCGCCGGGTCCATTTCCGGACTGTTGTCCGCCACATATCCGATGAACCGCGCCTCGCTGCCGTCAATGCCGGCGATCGTCCGCTCGATGTACTGCATGACTCCCTCCTCACCCTCGATCAGGAACGTATTCCCCTTCTCGCCATCATCGTAACCGTTCCGCGAGTCGACTGACGGCGGAACCCCCAGCCGACCACGTCCATATGTCTACGCCGCGACCCGCAATGCATGGTCGGACAGCGTATGAATCGCGTTATTGATCGCTGCCCTACGTGCAAGCAACCACTGTGCATCATGCGGGTAATCCGCGAATGTCAGAGGACGATCCAATCCATCCCGCAGCAGCGTCAGCACGCGGTCTCGCCCCGCCAACGATTCCAACAGTCGGCATGCGCGCAGGTCGTTCATCGCCTCCTCAAGCACCATGATGCGAACGGATTCCTCAGGCACACCCTTCGGGCCCGGATACAGCAGGAAGGCGTCGCCCGCAGCGAACCCCTCCGGTGTGCCCGCCTCGGTGTACGGGTTGATTGGCCTCATGGAATATTGAGAATTGTAGAAGTTAAGTCCCCAATGCAGGAACCCGGCCAAATCGTAGACATACAGCAGGAAACCGAGTATGCGGTTGCGATAGGACGGCATCGCCATAAACCGGTTGGGCACATCCGTGGTCTGCGAGCAGCAGTAGTAGGTCCACAGGCCCTTCACACCAGCTCGTACAAACGGCTCGATGGCATCGTCCGCCGGAATGGGATGCTCGCAGGCGCCACTTTTGTAGAATTCGACGTGACTCACCGCATCCATGATCCGGTAATCCTTGAGATATGGCACGACCACTGCCTTCGCCGCCAGATACGAGTCGAGATTGTCGGAGACCGGCTCATCGGAGACATGGAACACCGTATCCCCGGCAATGCCCAAGCGGCGCAGCTCGCGATCCAGTTCCGGCAGGAACGCGGCAAGGAAGTCAGGATATCCATCGGCCGGGTCGGTGGCGGAGGCCGACCAACCGAACAACTTACGTTCGACGCCATCCACCCGAGCAATGACCTTCGGACAATGCGCCGCACCCCACTGCGTAAACAGATGACTCATCTCGAATTGTCTGACGCCCGCTGCCCGGCACATTGCCACCCACCGCTCAAGCCGGGCAAAATCAAAGCTCCATACGCCCCGCTCACGAGTGACGCCAATGAGCTGCGTGGTCAACCGTTCGCCGCCGACCACCGTATCCAGCGGCGGAGTGAACAACGGGGTGTACATCATGGTGACTCCGCGCTTGACTGCCGCCCGCACGAACCGCTCCACAATGGTCCAGTGCTCATCGCTCCAGACCGGTACGCCATACCATTGCGCCAGACAATCGGCATGCAGCCATTCGGTATGCTGCAACGTCAGCTCGGGCAGTTGCGCGGGGATGCGGTGAATCTCGACGGATGCACGCGCCACTTCAGCACCGTCGCGACGGGTGAAGACGAATTCCAGCGTGCTCGTCCGCTCTTCCATCTCCTCATCAGTTTCCTCAATCGCAGGCAGTTCCACATCCACCCACAGCGAACGCCACTGTCCTGGCATAAAAGCCACCCACCCATCGGTGTCCTGCAGTAAATCTGGGTATGAACCGGAACGGTCGGATATGTAAGCGCCATCGACGGTACCGGGATAGGCCACGAAATCCGCATGCACCAGCCGCACCGCACGCACACGGGCGTGCGCTGAGAGCAGGCCGGAAACCGTCACGCGGGTGACGAATTGGTTGACGCAGGTATCGTTCACAGTACTTTCTGCGAGCGCCGGCCGCTCGTCATCGCCGCAGACACGGCCACTCGAATGTCCGTCCATGCCCTTGGCGACCTTGGCGGCACCCGCATCCACCGTATCCTCGACCCGATAGGCGAGCTGGAAGGAGACCGTCTCCCCTGCAAGGCCGGTCACCATATCGATTCGCACGGACGCCGGGTCGCCGTCCGGGAACACCTTCTCCAGCGAATGAATGGGTATAACGTTGTATACAACCATGAGGTATGTTCCTTTCTTTCAGATGGCAATCGGCCTTGTTGTTTTGTCAAGTCCGTCGAAGCGGAAAGGTGCAAGTGCCGTTAGCAAACATAAAGATGCGTGGCGATGTGAATGAGGAATAGGAGATTAATTCACACCGCCACGCAAGTCTGTATCTCGTCTCGGGCATTCTTAACCGCAAGGGCTTGGGAAGGTTCGATGCCCACGGCCCGAGAAAAAGGATGGCGACGCGGCGAAGGCAAGGGTATCGGTGAATCCGCGCCGCCAAGTGTCACATCTTGACCGCGCCGGAGGCGAGGCCCGACTTCCAGTACCGCTGGGTGAGCATGAAGATGGCCACCAACGGAATCAGGGAGACGAACGCGCCGACCAGCGACAGCGTGCCCAACTGGGCCACGGATTTGGCCTGGTTGCTCCAATCGACCAAGCCAACGGTCACCGGGAACATCTTCGGATCGTTGAGAATCATCAACGGCAGCATGTAGTTGTTCCAGCTGGCGGTGAACGCGAACAGGAACACCGTGGTGAGTCCGACGCGCATCATCGGCACAGCGATCCGGAAGAAGATGCCAATCTCGCCGCAGCCGTCCACGCGGGCGGCCTCGATGATCTCCATCGGGACCGAGGACTGAGCGGTAATCCAGGACAGCATCACGCCGAACGGGTACACCAGAGCGGGCAACAGCACGGCCAGCACATTATTGCTTAGTCCCATCTTCACCAGCAGCAGGTACTGCGGCTGGGTGAGAGCGGCCATCGGCACGAGGAAGCTTAACGTAACGGCCCCGAGCACGATGCCCCGCCCGCGGAATCGATATACCGCAAGACCGTAGCCGCACATGGCACTCACCAGCACGGTAAGCAACGAGCCGACCACCGAATACAGCACCGAGTTGCCAATCCATCGCAAGAAGATGCCATCGTTATAGGTGAACACCTCCTTGAGATTCTCAAACAGGCGGAACCTCGCGAAGGAGAAGCTGGGCGTGGTATACAGGTCGCCGGCGTTTTTCGTCGACGCGATGAACAGCCAAATCACCGGCACCACGAAATAGACGAAGGCAGCGGCGAACAGCAGCAACGTCAGCATGCGCGCCCACCAAGGCGACAACGCGATACGTTGCCCCTGACGCGGAACCCCGTGCACGGCATTTCGTCCGAACTTGGCGGAACTCACTGTCGCACTCATGATTCAGTCCTTCTTCCTGCGCTGGGCAAGAGCCACCAGCGCCGACAACACGAACGCAACCACCGCCACGATGATGGACATGGCAGATCCCATATTCTGATTCTTCATCGTCATTGTGGTGTTGAGAACACTCATCATCGGTGTGAAGTCACTACTGACATTGGCCGTGATGCTTCGTAGCACCGTCGGTTCGTTGAACAGCTGGATTGTGCCGACGATGGACATGAACAGCGTCACCAGCAGCGACGGCAGCACCATGGGGATTTTGATGGACCAGGCGATGCGGAACTCGCTGGCGCCATCGATGCGGGCGGCTTCATACAAATCATGCGGGATGGATTGCAGGGACGAGAAGATGATCACCATGTTCACGCCGACGTACACCCATGTGGTGATGTTGGCCGCGGACCAGAGCACCGTGCCGGGGGCCAGAAAATCAGCGTTGACGCCGATGGCCTTCAGCCCTTTGACGATGGGGCTCACGCCCGGCTGGTACAAAAAGCCCCAGAGCAGGGCGGCCACCACGCTGGGCACCGCGTAAGGCAGGAACACCATGACCTGCGCGGTCTTCTTGAATCTGACCAGCGAAGAATCGATCAGCAGCGCAAACAGCAGGGACAGACCGAGCATAACCGGCACCTGCACCACACCGAACAGCAGCATGCGGCCGAAGCCGGACATGAATGCCTGATTATGCAATGCCTCGATGTAGTTGTTCAGTCCCACGAACCGGGCTTCACGACCACCTCCGCCGAAGCCGAGTCCGGAACGTTTGACAGCGAACAACGAATCCCAAATGGCCATACCGAGCGGCACCAAAATGAACACCACAAAGGCTACGACGAATGGACCCACGAAGAAGTACGGGACGGCGCTAGGCCCGCGCTTGCCGGCACGGGCGATGCGCTTGGAATGACCGGCCGTGGCGCTGGGGACGGCACCACGGGATACGGTCTTCGCAGAGGCCGTGCGGCCGGCGGCGGTTTGTTCACCGTCGGCCGCACTACGAACGGACATCGCGGACGTCATGGCGATCACTTCACGTTCAGGCCCTTGTCGGCCGCGGCCTTCTTCAGCTTCGCAGCGGCGTTGGTCAGGGCTTCCTTGAAGGTCTCATCGCCATTGACAACCTTGGCGAACTCCTCCTGCAGGGCCGTTTGACCAGCGGTGATGGCCGGACCATTGATGCCACCGTCGGAGTTCAGGTTATTCGCGGACTTGATGAATTCGTCATAGATGGGCTGGCCGGAGAAGTAGTCGCTCGGGGCCGACATGGCTTCGCTCTCGAATCCGGCCTTGGCGGCGGGGAACAGGCCTCCCTTGCCGATCAGCACTTCGAGTGAATCGGGGTCGGAATTGAGCCACACGATGAACTTGGCGGCCTGCTCCGGGTACTTGCAGTTCTTGGTCACCACGTTGATGCCACCACCATCGTCGCTCCAGGGACCGTTGCCGTCATCGGAGATGGCTTGGGAGATGGCCCACTTGCCGGACAGGTCGGGCGCATTCTCTTTGAGAATCGTGGTGAACCAAGCGAGGTAATTGAAGGATGCGATTTCTCCGTTGTTGACCGCGGTCCAGAACTCCGGCGTGAAGATCTCGACCGGTTTGACCAGTCCTTCATCAAGCAGGGTCTGGTAGCGTTCGGCGACCTTCTGGTTCGCCTCGCTGTCCAGCGTCACCTTCCAAGAGTCACCATCGGTCTTGAACCATGAACCTCCGTACTGCAGGAAGTCGGTCTCAAACGGAGCGGTGTCGTTGGGAGTGAACGCCGCGATATATACGTTCGGATCCGCTGCGTGCAGCTTGCGGGCCGCATCCAGGTACTCATCCCACGTCTTCGGTACCTCGACGCCGTACTTCTCGAAGATATCCTTACGGTACATGAACGCGGTGGGAGCGGAGTCCTGCGGGACACCGTAAATGCCGTCTCCGAGCACCGCCGTGGACCATGCACCGTCGGTGAACAGGTCCTTGTCGTCGGAAACATACTGGCTGATGTCCTGAATCTGGCCATCGATCACATAATCGACCATGTCGAAGGCCGGCATCTGCAGGATGTCCCCGGACGTGCCGGCATCGATTTGCGTGGAGTAGTTCTTGCGGGCGTCGCTAGCGATGCGCTTGAACTCGACCTGGATGTCCGGGTTCTCCTTGTTCCACAGATCCACGGCCTCCTCGATGCCAGGCACCCAGCCGGTGAAGGTTAGTTTTACCTTGCCATCTGCGGGAGCCGCGGCATCACCGGAACCAGAACCGGAGGTCGAACCGCATGCAGTGACCACGAGCATGGATGCCGCCACCGCTAGGGCGGCCGCCGACTTCATCGATTTGTTGATGTTCATGGGAAGGTCCTTTCTCTTCCTGTTCACGATTCCCTCTCGATGTTGAGAGGAATCATTATGGCGACGTCATCATCGCAATATGAACAACGATTGTCATTGTACGAGCATTTTTTGATGACGTCAACATTCTGGCGTGTTGACGTCATCATTTTTTGTTACGCAATCGCCCTGCACTCGGTCCGAGCATGCATTCAGCGGTATTTCGCCGTCGAGCCGTGCATGACCAGCTCGGGCACCACCTCCAGCCTGCTGCCGCGCTTGTCGGCATCCTTCATCATCGACAGCAGCAGACGCACGGCCCCGGAGCCGGCAGCCACGAAATCCCTGCGCACGGACGTCAGCACGTTGTCGGGCACGAAGTACCCCAGCACGTCATCCACACCGACGATGGACACGTCACGCGAAATCTCAAGCCCACGCTCGCGGCACGCCTTCATGGCACCGCTGGCGATGGCGTCGTCCGACGCGAACACCGCAGTGCAGTCCGGATACATATCCAGCAGCCGCACCGCGGCTCGATACCCCTCGTCCGGCGTCCAATCCTCCGATTCCACATACTGCGGCACCGGCGCGCCATGCCTCTCGAGCGCGGCGCGCCACGCCTCCACGCGGCGTGCAGACGCAGGGAACGAGAGCGGGCCCGCAATATGGCAGACCGTGCGATGCCCCAGCGAAAGCAGGTGATCCACCACCAGTTCGCTGATGCGCCCCTCAAGCATGTCCACGTACGACCACCAGGCCGGGAATCGCGTCAATGCGCCCATCACCACCGTGGGAATATGCGACAGTTCCTCGGCGGACTCATCCGATATGTCATCGTCCGAGAAAACGATCATGCCGTCCAGGTTGAGACTCAAAATGTACCGCGCGTTCCCGGACAGCGTTTCGGATGCGTCGTTGTCCACAGGAATCATCATGATGCCATAGCCCAGCTTGGAAACCTGCCTGGAGACGCCCTCCAGCACATCAGCTAAATCGTTGTTGCGGTAGAACTTGACGATCATGCCAATCATTTTCGAGCGCCCGACACGCAACGCGCGCGCCTGCAGATTCGGCGTATATCCAAGCTCCTTCATCGCAGCACGGACCTTGCGCCGAGTAGTCTCCTTGACCAAATCGCTGCCGTTGGCCACACGCGAGACCGTCTGCTGCGAAACCCCGGCCAACTTGGCCACATCGATGATGGACACGGTCTTCTTGACGGACCCCGACATGTCTCGCACTCCTTGATCGCCGCTTATTACGCTGTCTATCAGACCACTATCCACCGAGACTGCGACCCCTCGATTCCGCAGACCGGCACGCCGCACATGGCGTCGTCGCCACCGGTGGCGACGACTCACAAGAAAATCTGATGACGTCAACATCAAACTATAGCAAAGCGCGCAAACACGCGACGCCCTGTTGTTCTCGTCAAACTAGGACTATAGTTATGATGACGTCATCATTTTATGGGCAGCAATATCACCGCCGATCTTGCACCGCCACGGCAATCGGTCGGCCACGCCACAAAGGAGCATCATCATGGCACAGCCCACGGGGTATGCCACCGCATACGAGGAATTTCTGTTTCCGGATCAAGAGCCCGGAACGCTACCCACGCACATCGACATCACCACCGCCCTGAACGGAAGGCCCGGGGTGCAAGTCGTCGTCGCGGTCGATAAACCACATGATGTCGAAAATCGCGCCCATGCCGACAATCATCGTGAAACCGGAGACCCAGCTGGAGCGGAAACCCCTGATCGGCACGGCGATACAGTCCGTTTCCAACTCACCGGCGAGGGGTTCTCCGTCGAATGGTTCCACATGATTGCGGTGCCGGTCGAATACAACACCGGCGACGGACAGACCCAAGGCGGCGACATGGTGACACTGCCCGACGCCAGACCGGAATACGCCATCCGAAAGGCCCCGTTCAAGGTGTACGACTGCCTTCAACCGATTACGTCGGCGGACGGAAACGGCCGCGAATCCCGGCGGCCGCACGACAGCGACGATAGACGAGCCGGCCTATCCGATCAAGACTCCAAGGCCACGCCAATACTGTCATCCGTCCGAACAGACCAAAACGTGCATGCGACCCCAAACGCGACGGCACAGTCCATGCACACCGTCACAGTTCCCATCATCGACGACCGCGCCGCCCTCTACCTTACACTGCAGCCGAATCCCGGCATCACACCCGGGCGATATCGTCTGGAGCTGACCGTCGAAACGAGCGCGCAAAATAACGACCCGTGGTCCATCGCCTTGGACATCACCGTGGTAAACGTCATCATCCCACCCGAACAATTCCACGTTTCCAACTGGTTCTCATTGCCAGCAATCTCGCGGATGCATCACGCGGACATGGGCTCACCGCGATTCCTGGAAGTGCTCGACCAATACATTGAAGCCATGCGCCGCACCCGGCAGGACACGTTCTTCATCGAGATTGACCAGACATGCGTGACAAGTCGCGAACCGTACACCTTCGATTTCGAATATCTAACCCCGATCATCGAACGGTTCTTCGCGGCGGGCATGACCACTCTGGAAATCGGCCCGCTGCTGTCGCGCGGATTCAAACCGGATGGCATGCCGAATATGCTCACCGATGCCTTCACCTGTGCGATGGCGCCTGACGTGCCGTTCGAATCGACACAGGGATATGACATCACCACCGCCTACCTGACCGCACTTGCGGCGTTCCTGCAACGACACGGCTGGCAGCGTCATGTTCTGGTGCACATCCACGACGAGCCCGACGTGCACTGCCCCAGCGAGGACGCGCTTGCCGCACGACGCAGGCAGTACTACATGGCCGTGGCGATGCTGAAAAAACATCTTCCCAATGCGCGGGTGCTGGAAGCAATCAAAACGGACTCCTTCCGCGGTGGGCTCGACGTCTGGATTCCGACCACCAGCGGTTACGAAGCCGAACAACGCTCATTCGAGCGTATGCGCGACCTGGGAGATAAGGTGTGGAACTACGTGTGCTGTGAGCCGGAAGGCCACTGGCTCAACCGGTTCCTTGATCAGAAGGTCATCCATTCACGGCTGTTGTTCTGGGGATTCGAACGCAATCGTCTCTCCGGATTCCTGCACTGGGGATTCAACCAGTTCCCCGAGGGGATGAATCCGTTCCAGGCAACGAGCTGTCATAATCCGACCGGACTCGGCACGAACTTCCCGTGCGGCGACGCATTCATCGTGTACCCAGGCAATGACGGGCCATGGCTGAGCATGCGGCTGGAGGCCGAACGCCGTGGCACCGAAGATCTGGAACTGTTACGCCAGTTGCGGGAACGCAATCCGGAGCTGCACAATCGGCTTATCGCCCAAGTCTTCCGTTCCAACACCGACTACAGCGACGACGAAGCGACGTTCGACTGCATATACCGGCAACTGCTCGGAGCGTTGGCTGAATAGCACCGGTTGCAACACCCATCGGTTCTGGCCTACTGAACTTAGAAAAGGATTAAAAAGGATATGAAAGGATAAACAAAGCCAGCTCGGCAGCACCGGCACCGTGCGACGGCACAGCCGCGCCGCCACTTTCTGCATCACCGTCATGTTTTCTGCCTCATATCGCACTGCAATGAGGCAGAGAACATGAGGCAGAAAACCGTGCCCCACAGGAGCTGTAGGCGCCCTCGAGATGCGCCCCATTCCCAAGATATGAAAACTTAGAAAAAGATATACAAAGATAGAAAAGGTTTTATTTATGCATCCTCATACAGATATGTGGACTACACCATCCCGTATCTGCGTCAGTGGCTTCGAGAGCATGCCGCAACATTGCTGATGACTGCGACCGAAAGGTAGCGCTGCCACTCATGCCACGGTCAGGGTCTGGGCGAGGGTGTGGGAGGCGTCGGGGGCGAGGGTGACGGCCTTGTCGCGGCAGATGGCGGCCTCGACGGCCACGAAACCGCGCCATTCGCCGGCACCGGGACGGGTGTTGGCGAGCGCCTCGCCGCCCGTCCTGCCGGGATTCCACACCACGGTCTGAGGGGAGCCGGACTTGTCGATTCGGATGGTCCGGCCGAGTACAGCGTCGTGCAGTTCCAGCGGACGATCCGAGTAATAGACGCGATCGACGGCTGAATCGCCAAACGTCACGTCCTCGTCGGCCTGCGTTTTCGGCGGGAAACCGGCGATTGTGGCATCCAGATACGTGCTGCCTTCGAGTCCGCGCAGTCGAGCTCCGTCAAGGTCACCGACATGCAGGTACGAGTGCAGCGCGGCCTCGAAGGTGAGCGGCGCCTCTCCGGTGTTGGCGACGGTCAGGGCCATCGTGAGCGAGCGGGCTTGCAACGTCACGTCGTAGACGGCGCGGAATCGTGGATTCGGTTCGTCATCCAGCCATGGAACCTCACCGGCCGGCGCATCGGCAGGCTCCAGCACATACCGTATGCAGCTGCCGGCGGACTGGTCTCCAACAGACTGACCTCCGGCGGACGAGTCAGAATCGAGGCGCCACCACGAGCGCCGGGCGAACCCGTGGATCGAGCTTTTCGCGGTCTGACGGCCATGCGCATATCCGGGGCCGAACCACGGGAAGCAGATGGGTACGCCTCCGCCAAGGGGACGACCATTCTCGAAGCGCCAAGTGGACGGCGTCCATATGACGTCCGGCTGGCCGGCAGGCGCCCACCGCAGGAGATGGGTGCCGTAATCGCTGATGGCCGCAGTGCCGCCGGCGTTGGACAGGGTGCGGATGACGAAATCATGCATGTTGACCTCGGAAAGCAAACGTGGACTTGGCGGATGGATTACCGGTGCCTAAACAGGTACCTGAACCGTTACCTGAGTTGTCGTCCGGCGCACCAGACGTGTTGGACGGTCCAGTCGGTGGGGTCGAGGAGGTTGAGGTCGGCGGCGTATCCGGGGGCGATCAGGCCGAGCGGGGCGCCGGTGACGGGGTTGGGCCGGTCGAAGCCGAACGCGCGGGCCGGGGTCAGAGTGGCGGCCTCGACGGCGTCGGCGGGCGCGAACCCGAGTTCGTTGACCGCGCGTCGGACCGCGACCTCCAAGGTGAGCGTGGAGCCGGCGATCGCGCCGTTGGAAACCAGGCGCGCGTGCCCGTCGACCACGTTCACGTCGAGTTCGCCGAGCTTGTACGCGCCATCCGGGCATCCGGTCGCGGCCATCGCGTCCGTGACGAACGCGACGCGGTGGGGCGCCAGCCCGAAACCGAGCCGGACCATCGGATCCTGCACATGGAAGCCGTCGTTGATCAGCTCGATCGTGACGCGCGGGTCCTCGACCGCGGCCGGGATCGGCCCCGGTTCGCGGTGCCTGAGCCCGTTCATCGCGTTGAACATGTGGGTCATGATGCGCGCGCCCGCGTCGAAACCGGCCTTCGCGGCCGCGTAGTCCGCGTCGCAGTGGCCCACCGCCGGCGCCACGCCCGCGGCCGCGAACCGGACGATCGCGTCGAGCCCGTGCTCGTACTCGGGGGCGATGGTGATCTGCCGGATGCAGCCCAGACGGCCGGCCGCGGGGTCGGCGCCCGACGCGTCCAGCAGCGCGTCCACGAGCTCCGGGACCGGGTCCCTCAGGCAGGCCGGGTCGTGCGCGCCCTTGCGGGCCAAGGCCAGGAACGGGCCCTCCAGATGGCAGCCGAGGATGTCCGGCCGGCCCGTGGCCATCCGCTCGCGCACCACGCGGATGTTGCGGCACATCACGTCCACCGGGTTCGTGATCAGGGACAGCACCTGACGCGTGGTGCCGTGCACAGCGTGTCCGGCACGCGCCACGTCGATGCCCTCCGGCCCGTCGTCGAAGCTCCGCTCCCACGCGCCGTGCGCATGGATGTCCACGTAGCCGGGCGTCAGGATACGGCCGCCCGCGTCGATCACCGCACCATGCGCGGCCGGATCGATGCCCGCCGAACGGCACGCATGCTCGAACGCCTCCTCGCCCGAACCATCCGCGCCCGCCGCACCCGAGGCGACGATCACGCCACGCGCGTCCGACACGACCCACCAGCCCGAACGCACGCCACGCGCATCCACCTTGCGCGCCCCACGAATCGCGACCGGCTTGGCCGCGCCCTCCAACGCCGTCGTCACCCGGGCGACGACCGCCCGCCTATCCTCAACCGTCATACGCCATGCTCCTTCACATCCATGCCGCCCGATCGGGCCGCCCCACCAGTCCCGCAACCCACGATCCCGGCACACGAGACCATTATCACGCGCCACCGCAGCCACCGCGTGCCACCGCAGCCCGTTTTCGACCCCAAAACCGCTGCGGGGGCGCAACGTGTGCCCCCGGAACCGATACACGCCGGAAAACCGGCTACGGGGGCAACACGCCGGAATCCACAAAACCGCGGAATTCCGCCGAAACAGCGTCCGACCGCCGAATCACCCCGAAAACACGGTGTGCCCCCGCAGCCGTTTCACGGTCGAAAACCGGCTGCGGGGGCACACCGGCAGGCATCCCGACCGGTCAGATGCCCTGCCAGGCCGGCTTGTGCGCGTACGCGTACCGGTAGTAGTCCTTGTGACGCAGACGCGAGGCCGCCTCCTCGTCCACGATGATCGTCGCATGCGGATGCAGCTGCAACGCGGACGCCGGGCAGAACGCCGACACGCCGCCCTCCACCGTCTCCTCAATCGCCTCCGCCTTGCCCGAACCGAACGCCAGCAGCACCAGATGACGAGCCTTCAACACCGTGCCGATGCCCTGCGTGATGCAATGCGTCGGCACCTGGCTGATGTCATCATCGAAGAAACGAGCGTTGTCGATGCGCGTCTGCTCCGCCAAAGTCTTCACACGCGTGCCCGACGCCAACGACGAGCCCGGCTCGTTGAACCCGATATGCCCGTCCGTGCCGATGCCCAGAATCTGCACATCGATGCCGCCAGCCGCCTCGATCGCACGATCATAGGCCGGCCCCGCCAACGCGATCCGCTCGCCATCCTCCAACGGGGCGCCATCCAGGATATCTCCCGGCACATGCACCTTCTCCGGGTCCAAGCCCAACGGCTCGACCACCGTGCGATGAATCGTCGAATGATACGACTGCGGATGATCCAACGGCAGACCCAGATACTCGTCCAACGCGAAACCACGCACACGCGACACGTCGATCGACTCGTCACGCACGATTCGCGCAAGCGCCCGGTAGGCGGCCAACGGGCTCGAACCCGTGGCCAAACCCAACACCGCATCCGGCTTCGACTTGATCAGATCAGCCACCGCACGACCATAGATCTGGCCGGCCTCCTCCTGATCCTTCACGATGATCACTTCAGCCATAATCAATTCCTTTCCGTTGTGATGACTGCTGATGAATACGTGGATTGATGTATGTGATGGGATACGTTTGCGATTACCGGAGCACCATGCCGAGGTTCCTGAGGAACTGGGCGGTGGTGTGCTCGTCCTTGAAGACGGCGGTGTTGCCGAGGATACGTTCGCACACGCTGCCGAGTTCGTCCTCGACGGCGGCATGAATCGTCTCCGGGTCGCGCGAGCCGTCCAGTTTGGCCGCAATCTCATCCCATTGGCAGTGGAATTCCGCGCAATCCTCCGGTAGTGGTTCGCCGGCCGCGAGCGCCGCCTCGAGCCTGCCAAGCTGATCGACCAAACGGCCGGGGAGGATGAACAGGCCCTGCGCCTCGATGAGTCCGATCGGCTCCTGCTTGATAGGCCAGAACTCGGGATGCGCGTGGAAGATGCCCTCGGGGTATTCCTCACTCACCGCGTTGTTGCGGAAGATCAGGCTCATCTCGTAACCACGGCCGGTGACGATGGCGCTCGGCGAGAGGGCCGACTGGCGGTTGCCGTCCGCGTCGTGGCTGGCGATGCCCTGCTGCGGATCGTCGTAGTTCACCCATGCCTCGCGGATGCGGTCGGACACCTCCACGATGTGCTCGCGCGATGGCGAGACCACGCGCACGGCGGTGCCGGGCCAGTCGAGGATCTCGACCACGGTGTCCGGGAAGTCGGGCACGGCGAACGTGGCCCACGCGGCGGCCTTATGCATCGGCAGCAGCTCGCCGCCGCCCTGATAGTGGTCGTGGGCGAGCACCGAGCCACCGATGCGCGGCAAAGCGGCGTTGCAGCCGAGGAAGTAGCCGGGGAAACGGTCCACGAAGTCGAGCAGATGGACAAACGTGGCGCGGTCCACATGCATCGGCGTGTGCTGCGTGTTCACGCAGATGCCATGCTGGCGAAAGTAGCCGTATGGGGAGAACTGCCAGAACCACGGCTCGCCGCCAAGCGTGACCGGGATGGTTCGCAGCGTGCGCTTGTTGCGCCCGGCGAAGCCCTCGTTTTCGTGGCAGATCGTGCACTTCGGGTATCCACCGGCCACCGAGTTGCCGGCGGCGGCCTTCTTCATGTTCTTGAATTCAGGCTTGGCGAGGTTGATGGTGATGACCAGCCCGTGCGAGTCGAAACGCGGGTTCTTGTCGAGCACGGCCTTCTTGACGTAGTTGTTGGCCACGCAGTAGCGGTAGAACCAGTGCATGGCAGCCATGCCGCCGGATTCCCCGTCGGTCTTTCCGTCGGTCTCCCCGTTGAGTTCGATGACGGTGAACCGGTCCTCCACATAGGAGGGCCGTTGGGAGAGCAGGCCCATGATGATGTCCGCATACACCGGCCCCTCCTCCGCCTCGAACAGCCCAGCCGCGGCGGCTGCGGCGCGGAAGTCGGCCAGCAGGGCGTCAGGGTAGGCGAAGTCGGCGTTGGAATCGGGGTTGGTGCCGGAATCGGCACCAGAATCGGCGGCGGAATCGGACTGCGCGGCTTCACAGGCGGGCACTTCGGGCGAACCCGACTGGGCACCGTAGGAATCCAGCCCGAACAAGGCGAAGATGTTGTTGCGCGTCCAGTCGGCGTCGCGCGGGTCGAGGTCGAGGTTGCGCACGGCGAAGTCAACTAGCGCGTCAATCGAAGCGTACACGGCGGTGAGCGCGGAACGGTCGTCAGCGGGCACAGCCTCAGCGGAGGCGGCGGTTGTCTCGGTCATCAGCGCCCCTCCCCTGCTTCTCCGGCACCGGCACCGTCCAGCACTTCGTCCACGATGGCGCGGATCTCGCCGGCCTTGGCTTCCATCTCCTGCACCAGCTTGATCTGCGTACGGGCGCGCACCAGATTGTGCTCGGGGTACTTGGTGGCGAAGTACGTGTCGCCGGCCAGATAGTCGGCGAGGAAGCGCATGCCGCATTCCATGGTCATCAGGTTGCCGGCGAACGCGAACAGCTCAGCCTCGCGCGGCGTGACGCTCTCGTGCACGGCACCGATGAAACCCTTGGCGTACGCGCGGAAGTACTCGGTGCTGAAGTGCACCTTGTCGAGGTCCTTCTCGTCCTCGAGCGCGGTGGAGGCGCCGAAGCGGATGGAGTCGCCGAAGTCGTAGAGCATGGAGCCCGGCATGATGGTGTCGAGGTCGATGATCGCGCGGGCCTTGCCGGTTTCGGCATCCATGAGGATGTTGTTGAGCTTGGTGTCGTTGTGGGTCACGCGCAGCGGGATGGAACCGTCGGCGAGCCCGTCCGTCACCGCGGCGTACTGATTCTCGCGCTTCAGGAAGAAGTCGATCTCCGGCTGGCAGGTGGCGGCGCGGCCGAGCTTGTCCTCGGCGAGCGCGGCCTTGAAGTCGGCGAAACGATGTGGGGTGTCGTGGAAGTGGGCGATGGACTCGGTGAGCTGCGAGGCGTCGAACTCGGCGAGCGTCTGCTGGAACTCGCCGAACGCCGCGCCGGACTCGCGGAACACATCCGCATTCGGCACGAGGCTGTAGTAGACCGTGTGCTCGATGAAGCCGTATATCCGCCACGCGCCGGACGCGATGTCGGCGTAGGTGCGGCCGTCCTTGGTGGGAATGATGTCGAGCGTCTCCTGGCCGCGCTCGCGCAGGAACGCGGTGACCAGTTCGATGTTGCGCATGAGGTTCTTGGTGTCCGGGAAGATGCTCGTGTTCATCTTCTGCAGGATGTACCAGCGCTGGTTCGTGACCAGCAGATAAGTGACGTTGATATGACCGTCGCCGTACGGCTCGATGCTTTCGACCTCGCCTTCCAGCTGGAACAGGTCGGCGACTGCCGCGAGCTCGTTATCGATGGTTGCCATGGGTTCCTTCCTTTGTGTGCGCGTTGCGGTCCGCGCCGTCCGCGTATGTTGTGTGTGCCGTGTTCCGTTATGTTCTGTCGCATCGGCCGTCCGAATCGAACGGGCCGATCGGCGACCCAGCCAAGGACCACCGCCGACTTCTTCGCCTACGACAATCCTTGGATGTCATCCACTGCTATTCAAACACAGGCCCTACAAGACGCTTTGGTCTCACGGAAGTGTGAAATCCTTGGAATGACAAGGGTTTCGATGATTCATGTGATTGGATTACGCTGCCCAGTCAGCACAATTTCCATTATTATCAGGACAATTTTTTGATATGCTCGAGGGGAGCAATGGAGCGAAGGGGAGCGAAGCGAGCAAGGCAGCAAAAGAGGCAAGGGGCGGCACCAGAAAGGAGCAGCCATGACACCGGTCGAGCATCATGTGGATGCGGCGGTATCGCATTACTACGTGTATGTACCCAGCCACAACGCCCTGAGCATGTTCCTCTACCCCACGCGCATCGGCCTGTACCGCTATCTCAAGGGCTACTGGCTCAATCGTGGCTCGTTCGACAGCTTCATCCTCATGGCGGTCTACAGCGGCACATTCACCTTCACCGTCAACGGCCGACGATCCACGGCGAACACCGGCGACCTCGTGCTGCTCGACTGCCATGAACCGAACGTCTACCAGGCGCAGGCGGAGACGGACTGCACGCTGCTATGGATGCACTTCGACGGGCGGCTCGCCCACGACTACTTCAAGGCGATCCACGGCGAGCTGGGCACCGTCGTCACGCTGAAGCGCGCCACCTATGCCATCAGCCGGTTCCGCATGATCTACGACACCTTCGCCGAGGAGCGCAAGGTGAACGAGGCACGCATGTCGCTGGCCATCACCGAAATCCTCACCGAATGCCTGACCGCGCACGACGACGCCGAACAGCGAGCCGGAGCGCCGTACAACCAGCATGCCATCGAGGAGACGCTCTCGTACATCGCCACGCATCTGAACGAGCCGCTGCCGGTGGCCCAGCTCGCGGCGATGGCGCTGATGAGCGAGTACTACTACATCCGCGTGTTCCGCCAGGTGACCGGATACACCCCGCACACGTACATCGTCAACGCGCGCATGCACGCGGCGAAGTACATGCTCGTGACCGGCGATGCGACGCTGAAGGAGATCTGCGCCGCCTGCGGCTTCTCCTCCACCAGCGCCTTCTGCGCGTCGTTCAAGAAGCGCTTCGGTGTCACGCCCCTGACGTTCCGCGGCTCATCACGCGGTCCGGCGCGCAGGTCGTCTCGCACAACGCCAGTCCGCGCGTGACGCACGCAAGATCACTGCGCGCGAATCATCGCGTACTGCGACTCGTACAGGCGGTAATACGCACCCTTTGCCGCCAGCAGCTCCGCATGCGTGCCGTGCTCCACGATCTGGCCATGGTCGATGTAGAAGATCTGGTCCGCGTTCTCGATTGTAGACAGCCGGTGGGCGATGATGAAGCTCGTGCGCCCTTCAAGCAGATGCCGCAGGCCAGCCTGCAGCGCCTCCTCGGTACGGGTGTCGATGTTCGAGGTCGCCTCGTCCAAGATCAGGATGCGCGGACCGGCGAGCAACACTCGCGCGAACGCGATGAGCTGGCGCTGACCGGCCGACAGGGTGGAGCCGCGTTCCTCCACCACGGTGTCGTAGCCATCCGGCAACTCCATGATGAACTCGTGCGCATGCACCGCCTTCGCCGCAGCCTCGATCTCCTCGTCCGTCGCGTCGAGACGGCCATAGCGGATGTTCTCGCGCACGTTGCCGGAGAAGATGAACGTGTCCTGCAGCATCACGCCCATCTGCCGGCGCAGCGATTCGAGCGTCACGTCGCGCACGTCGTGGCCGTCGATCTTCACCGAGCCTTCCGACACATCGTAGAAGCGGGAGAGCAGGCTCACGATCGTGGTCTTGCCGGCGCCGGTCGGGCCGACAAGCGCGATGGTCCGGCCCGGCTCGACGTGGAAATCGACCAGATTGAGGATGTTGCGGCCGCCCTCCTCATAGCGGAACACCACATCGTTGAAATCGACGCGACCGACGATCTGCGGCAGGTCCTTCGCACCCGGCTTGTCTTCAATCTCCGGCTTGACGTCCAATGTCTCGAAAATGCGCTCGAGGTAGGCCGAACAGGTGATGAGCTGATTGTAGAAGTTCGCGATGTTGATGACCGGGTTCCAGAAATTGTTCGCATAACCGACGAACGCGATCAGCACACCTACGGTCACATCCACGCCGCCGAAGCGGGTGACGCCCACAAAGTAGATGAACGCGATAGTCATCATCGAGATCGTGGCCACGCCGGGCCACATGAGGAACTGGATGTGCACGGCCCTCATCCACGCGCGACGCACGTCCCCCTGCTGCTCTTGGAAGGTGTCGAACTGGGTCTTCTCCTGCGCGAAGGTCTGCGTGGTCTTCACGCCGGCGATGGACTCGTGGATGTAGGCGTTGAGGTTCGACTGCTTGTTCGAGAGCCTGCGGTAGGCGCGGCGCTGGAAGACCTTCAGCACGTACACCCAGATCATGAGCGCCGGGAACAGGATGAGGCTCCACAACGCGAGCCGCCAGTCAATCACGAACATGACGATCAGCGTGATGATGAACGTGAACACGTCGGAGATCACGTTGATCAGACCGGAGCTCAGCGTGTCGGACAGCGTGTTCACATAGTTGACCACGCGGATGAGGATTTTGCCGTGTGGACGGGAATCAAAGTAGCTGAACGGCAGCGTCTGGATGTGGGTGAAGATGTCCCGCCGCATGTCCTTGAGCATCATCTGTCCCACGCGGGTGATGGCCACCGTACGGTAGCGCAAGCACAGCTCGTAAATCACGATGAGCGCGAAGAACAGACCCGCGAGCATGCCAAGCAGCGCATAATCCTTGTTCGGAATCGCCTCGTCGATCATGATCTTGGTCAGGTACGGCACGACCACGATGATGCCGCTCATCAAGATGACGACTGCGAGGATACGCGCCACCTTGCCGAAATACGGCCGGAGATAGGTACCGATGCGCAGGATATCGTGGAGGTTGATCGACTCCTCGAGTTCTTCATCCTCGCGGAAAGTGTTGCGTTGTGCCATGATGTAATCCCTTTCGACCACCCCTGACGGGGAGTCGCACTTTTCCGAAAGCTTTCAGAAGCCCTGCGATGCGCCGGACTGCAGCCCGAGCTGCTTATGGTAAATGTCCCAGTAGCGTCCGTGCCGTGCGACGAGTTCCTCGTGCGTGCCACGCTCGACGATGCGTCCATGTTCCAGAACCAGAATCAGGTCGGAGTCCTTGACCGACGAAATACGGTGCGCGATGGTGATGATCGTCTTGCTGCCGTCCATCTCACGCAGATGCCGCTGAATCTCGGCCTCAGTCTCCATATCGACGGCCGACGTGGTGTCATCCATGATGAGGATGCTCGGATCGTCCGCAAGCGCACGGGCCAGCGAGAGACGCTGCTTCTGACCGCCCGACAGACCCACGCCGCGTTCGCCGACCACGGTGTCGTAGCCGTCGGGCATCGATCGGATGAAGCTGTCCGCGCCGGCGATCTGCGCCATACGCTGGATGTAGCGTTCGTCGCGCGCCGCGTCCTCGTCTGCGCCGAAACCGATGTTGCTGCCGATGGTGTCGGAGAACAGGAATGTGTCCTGCGCCACGATGCACACCTGCGAGCGCAGCGTGGTCAGCGGCCAGTCACGCGCGTCGATGCCATCGATGAGCACATGGCCGAGAGTGGGATCGTAAAAGCGCGAAATAAGGCTGACAAGCGTGGACTTTCCGGCACCGGTCTCGCCCAGGATGCCGAGTTTCGCGCCTGCGGGAATGGCGAAGTCGATGTCCTTGAGGATCGGCGTCTCCGGATCGTCCGGGAAGGCGAAACTGACGTGGTCGAAACGGACTTCGCCGCTGATGCGATCGGGGGTCGGCGGATGAGTACCGCCCACCTGCTCGGCGATGGTCACGGCCTGCTTGACGCTCTCACGCGCATCGGGCTTCTCGGTGATGCGGGACTGGGCGGTAAGCAGCTTGCGGATTTTGATGCAACTGGCGTTGAATCGCTGCCAGTCATTGATGAGCCAGCCGGATTGTCGCACCGGGCCGTCGATCATCCACAAAAAGGAGTTGAAGCTCACCAGATTGCCGAGGGTCATGTACCCTTCAATCACCAGGAAGCCGCCCAGCCCAAGCGTAATGAGCTGAAGGCTGAAGCCGAGGCCGTCGAGCCAAGGCATGTACCGTCGCGAATTGTAGGCCAAATCCATGTTGCGACGCATGTAGTCGTCGTTGCGCTCGTCGAACTTCTCGGTCTCATACGGCTCACGCACGAACGCCTTGACCACGCGGTTGCCTTCGATGTTCTCCTCGACCATCGAATTGAGGGAGGCGAGCGAGTTGCGGATGGCGTAGAACAACGGATGCGCGTGCGTGGAGAGTCCGCGCGTGAGCAGGAAGATGAACGGTGTCACGCAGGACAGCGCAAGCGCAAGCCGCCAGTCGATAACGAACATCACGCACAACGCGCCCACGAACATGACCACGCAGTCGACGATCTGGTAGCTCACCCAGCTTAGACAGTGGCGGATCGCGTCCGTGTCTGAGGTCAGTCTGCTCATGATGTCGCCGGTGCGCGTGTGGTTGAAGTAGGTGAAGTCGAGCTCATGCAGCTTCTCGTACTCGTCGGAGACCAAACGGTAGATGGAGTTCTGGCCGAACCGTTCCATCCACATCTGGTAGCCATATCGCGACCCCACACGAATGATGGTCAGCGCAATCATCAGCAGGCATAGGTGCACGAGCCGTTCGGTATGGCCTTGGGTGATGACCTGATCGACCAGCATGCCGGTGATGAGGGGGATGGTCAGCGCCATTGCATCGTTCACGCAGAACAGCACCACGGCGCCCGCCACGCGCGGCAGATCGGGTTTGCAGTAGGGCAAAATCCAGCGAAGATTGCCCGAATCCTTGTTCTTGTCCGGATTAACGTACATCGGGAGATTCACCACGTTCTTCGGATTGTGTTTGCTTGTGGTCTGGCGCAGCACTTGTCTTTCACCCATACTGCGCGCGGCAATCGTCGCCGCCACGATTCATGACACCCGCGTTCACCCCGCGCGACCGCTCTCCTTCGACCGTCGAGACGCATTGTCTCACAAACAGATATCAGTCTAGACTCTCCCGCAATGATGGCAACCGGCCACCACCGCGCGTGTCCGGCGTCCGGCGTCCGGGACGACCGGCGCAGACAATCGACCTCCGACCCGTCCGCCGTTGCTACTCGCGCTGATTACTCACCGATTGCGGCTGAACGCCATTCGACTACTGACTTGGCTGTCGGTTCCCGACGGTTCGGTGTCGGTTCCCGACGCATGACTGTCGGATTTCGTACTGTATATGTACGAAATCCGACACTGAAGCGTCAAGGTCCGACAGTCAACGGTTGAAATCCGACAGTCATACGGCGAGAACCGACAGTCTTGTGAATGTATGAATGATGAATGCGTGGGGCTACAGCACTACAGCCCCACAGCATCTACAACCCCGCAGTTTCCTTGGTGGAATCGGCCCGGATTGCGGGACAATCTGCAGCCGGCATCATATCTGCCTGTTGTCGCTCGTCACCGACATCCCTTTTACAGCTCCACGGTCTCCTTGGTGGGGTCGTCCTTGATGTGCGCGAACTTGGCGGCGAGCGCCTCCTTGTTGCGCTTTTCGTCCTCCTCCTTGGCCTTCTTCTTGGCTTCGGCGGGGTCCCACAGCACGTCCTCGCGGTGCTTGGCCCACTCGGCGCCGGCCAGCGGCGCGATGAGCTCGGCGGTGGCTTCCAACGTATCGGCGGCGGTTACGCGGGCCTTGACCAGTTCCAGCAGCTGGCCATCGGTCAGGCAGATGCGCGGGATGGCGCACTGTTCGCGCAGTTCGTTGACGTACAGCAGAATCGGCAGCGACTGGGCGGCCACGCGGCGGGCCGCAACGTCATCGAGCGCCCCAGAGGCATCGCCGACACCCGGCACATGTGCAGCCGCCACTGCCAGCAACGCATCGCATACGGCGAGCGCGGTGGCGAAGCGATGGGCCACGGCGGCGGGGTCGGCCGAACCGGCAAGATGGTCGCCGCTCTCATCGCCGGCAGCGCCCTCGTCAGCCGCATCAGCCTCGATATGCCGCTCGACCGCATCGATGGCCGCGCGGATCTCGGACCGCACGCCGTCATCCCATTCAACGCCCAACGCCTCAGCCGCGGCGAAGACCAGCGCCGCGTTGCCGGTTTCGGAGTAGTCGAGCATCGTGTCGTACGCGTCATTGGCGGCCAGCAGCGTGTCGACAATCGACTGCGGGCGGCCGGGAATCTCGTCCGCGCCCTCGTAGACGAATTCGGCGTCCGGCACGGTCACGTCCTCACCGGTCAGGATGCGGGCGAACGCACGGGTGATGCGCACCTGCAGGTTCTCGGCGTACTTCGCGTCGTTGTCCATCTGCATGGCTTCGGTCAATGGCCACAGGGCGATGAGCCGAGCTCCGGTCTCCGCAGCCTCGCGTACCGCCGGCAGCGCCGCCACGCGGTCGATCGCCTCTCGATTCAGTTCAACGGTCATATCATGCTCCTTTGCTCGAGCCTTTCGCCCCTCCGCGGGCCGGCCTGTTCTTCCAACGATTGTAGTGCGCCATACCAGTGGTTCGTTCACGCATTCCCGGCTCCTTCGGCAAGGAGCCGGTCCATGAAGCAGGTCCGAGGGCGCCGAATTCGCCAACGGTGTTGCGGCAGGTGCCACGGCAAGCGACCCCGGCAAGCCGCGAGATGCCGCATCGGACGCCTTATCCGCACCGATTCGCGGTCACGGCTCCCCGCCGGGGAACGCGAGGAAACCGCCGGCACCCGTCACTGCACGTCGGCTGCGGGGTCCGCATACGTGATGGATATCACACGGCCGGTCTCGTTGTCGTAGGTCACGGACGTGACGGACGCGAGCGCGGTGTGCCGCAGGAACATCCAGTGCTCCGGATGGCCGGTCTCCAGATAATGACGGTAGGACCAGATCGGCGACTCGTGGCTGACCACCACGATCTGCTGACCGGGGTGCTGCGCCACCTTCTCGCGCGCGAAGTCGTCCATGCGCGCCGCGATGTGCTCGTAGGACTCGCCCCAACTGGGCTTGTACAGGTTCAGGACGAGCTTCCAGTTGCCGTTCTTCCACAGCGCACCCTCGCCGTGGCCGATGCGCTTGCCCCGGAACTCGTTGCCGGCCTCGATCACCCGCTCGTCGGTAGTGAGCGCGAGCGGCTCCTCGCCGCGCTCCCCTCGCACCCGGTTGAGCGCGTCGAGGATCGCGCCGGCGGTCTCGCGCGTGCGATCCAGCGGCGACGAGTACACGGCCGCGATGGTGTTGGTCTGCGGGTTGCCCGCCAGATAGGCGGCCGTGGCCTGAGCCATGCGGCGTCCCACCTCAGACAGATGGAAGTCGGGCAGACGCTCGTAAAGCAGATGGTCCGGGTTGTACACCTTGCCGTGACGGACGAAGTGGATGGTGGTTGCGGTCATCGGTGGCTCTCCTTCGTGAATTTGCCAGGCAGAGTTGCGGCGCCATCGGCAATACCAATCAACAATGGCGCAGCCTCTATCCTATCGTCGCCGCTGCGCCACGGTGCTGTCCGCGCATCGCCGCCGTATCGCCCAAGGCAAAACCCAACCGATAATCCTTAATTACCGCGTGTCAATCCAAGCCAACACATAGAGTAGCGGTGACGCAAATATGCGACAGCGGCGAACAGCCACGCAAACTTTGCGCGACCATGGACAGACACATCATTCGATGAGGGCTTCGCCGGCCAACGCCAAGGGCGGCGAGGGACATCCAATCGGGAGCGGAAAGGAGCGTAGTGCTGTTATGTCCAATACGAACACCGTCACGGCCGCCATCAAGGAAGTCGGGCACAAGGTCTTTGGTGGGTACGCCGAGCTGCTGCGCATCCCGCACACCGCACGTTATTCGATCGGCGGCGTGATCGCCTGCATGCCGTTCCCGATGGTCGGCATGACCATCACAATCTCCGTGCAGTACTACTACGGCAACTATTCGCTGGCCGGCATGCTCACCGCCATTCAGGCGATTGCACTGGCCGTGGCCACGCCGCTGCTCGGCAAGCTCACGGACAAGTTCGGCCAGCGTCAGGTCTCCATCCCCACGATCATCGTGTGGATCGTGGCGGCCATCGCGCTGACCACCTCCATCACCAACCGCGCGCCGGAATGGGTGCTGTACTGCCTGACGCCGTTCCTGGCGGCCATCCCGCCGTGGGGCGCGATGAGCCGCGCCCGCTGGACCAAAATCCTCAAGGGCGACCGCGAACGGACCGACCGCGCGCTGTCGCTATGCGGCGTGCTTGACGAATGCATGTGGGTGGTGGGCAATCCGCTGGCCTCCACGCTGGCCGTGATCTCGGGCCTGCTGGCGTTTTCGTTCACCGGCGTATGCGTAGTGGTGGGCGCGCTCATGTTCCTCACGGAACTGACCACCGAGCCGCCCTCGCAGACGGCACTGGCACGCGCCGAAGGCATCACGCGCAAGGAGTATCGCGAGCGCGAGTCCGCCAAGGCCGAGGCGTTGAAGGTGGAGGCCGCCGCAGAGGAGGCCCGTCGCCGCATGGCGCGCGAGGGCGTGACCGACCAAGCGCACATCGCGGCCGCCGTCGAGGCCGCCGTGGCCGAGGCGCGCTCGGGCAAGAAGGCGTCGATCTGGGGGCCGGGCCTGATCGCGGTGTGCGTCACCTGGTTCGGTCTCGGCGCGTTCCAGTCGGCCGCCGGCATCTCGATCATCGCGTTCGCCACCGAGTCGAACATGAAGCAATACACGGGCTTCGTGTTCGCGTGCTTCTCGATCAGCTCGCTCATGGGCGCGCTGGTGTACGGCGCCAAGAACTGGGCCATCCCGTTGTGGAAGCGCTTCTACTTCTGCCTGGCGGTGGTGAATCTCGGCATCGGCACGTTCCTGTTCGCCAAGCATCTGTGGGTCATCATGATCATCTACCTGCTCATCGGCGTGTGCCAGGCTCCCACATGGATCAACGGCAACCAGCTCATGCTGCATCTGGTGCCGCCGTCCCGCCTGACCGAGGGCATGGCGTGGATGGGCGCAATGAACTCCATCGGAGCCTCCGCCGGCTCGGCGATCGCCGGGCAGTTCATCGACCGCATGGGCTCGCACGGCGGTTTCATGGTGGTCACAACGCTGGCGCTGACCTCGCTGGCGATCGCGCTCATCGGCTTCAAGCAGATCAAGAGCTCCACCGAGCAGCCGACACTGACCGAAGTGACGGTGTGACCAGGACGCGCGTTGCATCTTATTACACGAAGAGCCCGGCTTGCACCGGGCTCTTCGCATATTCGCTTATCTTCAGCTGACGGCTAGGCTACTTCGGCCAGCCCTTCGGCGTATGCTCCAGCGACCAGACGCCGAGCTTGTGGGAGAAGCTGTTCTGCCACTTGGCCTCGAGCTCTTCGGCACTGAGCTTGTTTTCGGCGGAGCGCAGGCGGTTCATCGCATGGGTGTGCGTATCGTCCAGCAACCACTTGCGAATCAGGAAGTTCCAAACCATCACCACGGCCGTGGCGATCAGCTTGCCCACGTTCGTGCGCAGCAGATACTCGGCATGCTGCGAGACGAAGGCGTCGCGGTTCATGCCATACGTGGAAATCCAGATGATGAGGTCGTTCATGAACAGACCGATCACCGCACCCACCACGAAGATGAGGATCTCCATCCAGCGCGCCATGTCGGCGCGGTGCTTGAACACGAACTTCATGCTCGCCAGATAGTTGAAAATCAGCGAGATGATGAAGGAGATGGTGGCGGCAATCACGTTGTGCATGTGGAACACGCCGACCAGAAGGTTCAGGATGCCCCAGTCAATGATGAAGGCGATGACACCCACGATGCCGAATTTCATAAGCTGCGCGATCAGTTTTCTCACGTGGGTTATTCAACACTACCGGGCTGACTGTAGGCTGTCCGTTGGCTGGATTCCGCCGCAATCTTCGCAATTGGCCTGACGGTACCTCGAGCCGCCTCGAATCGCTAGACTGGGCTCCTGTAAGGCCATTCCACATCGTCAAGGAGGAATCATGCCCGTCATTCACACTCATGTCTCCGTCAAGACCACGCCCGAACAGCGCGAAGCCCTGAAGGCCGCTTACGGCAAGGCCATCACCGCAGTGCCCGGCAAGTCGGAGGGTTGGCTCATGTGCCCGTTCGAGGACGAGATGCCGATCTACTTCGGCGGCTCGGACGACAAGCCCGCCGCCTACGTGGAGGTCAACGTGTTCGGTCGCTCCGTGCCGAGCTCGTCCTGGGAGAAGCTCACCGAATCCATCATGGCCGCGCTGAACTCCACGCTCGGCATCCCCGAGGATCGCACGTACATCCGATACACCGCCACCACCGACTGGGGCTGGAACGGCGGCAACTTCTAACCGGCACCATTCCCTTCGCGGCACAGCCGCTCGCCTCACCTACGGGAAGCCCACCGGGCTCCCCGCTTAACGGTTCAGGGCGGTAACTTCTAGCCGGCACCCTTGCAACGGGGCTTTCTCCGTTGCAAGGGGTACATTGGCGCATTCCCCGACATCTATCTGCGTTGCAAGGGGTACCCCAACAGCGAAACCCCGAGTATCACCGCTGCAATATCAACGGTCATACTCGGGGTTTCCCGTATCAGGTACCCCTTGCAACGCAGATACCATTCCGCAGATGCAAGAATGTACCCCTTACAAGCCAGTTACCTCGCCTCAATACGTCTTAGCGGGCGTTCTCCGTTACGAGGGGCTGTCCATACAAAAAATCCGGGGTCTGACCGCCGATATTGCAGCAGTCAAACCCCGGATTCCATCATTTATCAACCCCTCGCAACGCAGATGGACCCACCGATATGCGCAATCACACGATCTTCGGCATCGGGGTGGTGAGCGACGAGGTCAGGTTCACATGCACCAGACCGGCGCCGGCGTGCACCTCCACCTTCTTGAGCGTCACCGTGCGCTCCCCCTCCGGGGCGCGATCGTTGTCGGTCATGGTCGCAGGCGACTTGACCGCTACCAGCGCCAGATCGTCCAGCGAGATGCCGGCGGACTGGCACAGCTCCATCGCGTTGGACATGGAATCGGTGAAACCGGGCTTGTACACCACGCGATCGGACGGCACACCGTAGGCATGCTCGGCCACCCACTTCACGTTCTCGGTCAGGGCCATGCCCTTGTGCGAATGCGGTTCGGCCGGCATGGACCCATGCTCGAGCACATCCACGAACCCGTCGAGCTGCGGGGCCAGCGCCTCGCCGCCGTCACGGAACAGGTTGCCGATGATCGGGGTGCGGAAGCCCAGCTCGGCTGCGGTCTCACGCAGGGACGGGATCTGGTCGTCCTCGCCATCCCACAGATTGACCAGCGGGAAGGTGGGAATGTCCAAGCCCTCGAGACGCTCCACATGGAACGGATAGCGCCAGGCCAGATCGGGGTCGTCGCGCCATGTGGAGGCGCGGGTGACGACCACGGCGGCCGACGGCCACTGCGCCCCGAACTCACGGCATGCGATGTCCAGCCACTTCTGCGCGCCGGCATCGGTGCCGTAACCGGCTTCGACGATGACCACGTCGTGAAGCGCGCAGGCCATCTCCACGGAGACCAGCGTCGGGATGCCGATGGACACGTTGGCGAACGGACCACCATGCACGTAGACCGGCGAACCGTTCACGGTCTCGGTCAGAGCCGGCTTGACCGCATCAGCCAGAATGCCGGTGATGCGCCACAGGTCGATGAACTCACCGAAAGTCACGGCCTTGCCATCCTTGGTGCCGGCGATCATCCTGGACACACGCTCGCCGATCTCGCCCATGGAACGCGAAAGCACCACGATCTGCATGAGCTCGGAGGTAGGCGTGAGCACCACCTTCTCCGCCACGTTGCCCTTGCCGTAATCCACGGCGATGGAACGCAGCGAGCGGCTCGGCACTTCGGAGACGCGCGGCACGAGCACGGTGTCGAGCTTGCCGTCGTCAATGGCCTTCTCGGCGAAGGAGACGAGCAGGTTCTGCGCAGCCGCGATGGCGCCCATCTCGCCGCACAGGCCCCAGTCGATGAGTTCGGGGTGCGTCAGGGAAGCCTTGCCGCCACCGGACGCGCCGCCCTTGGAACCGGCGGCGGTGATACCCATGCTCGGCTGGCGCAGCACGGCAGCCGCATCGATGCCGCGCTTGTTGAGCGCGTCGATGAGGGCGATGGTGGTGGTGGTCTTGCCCTCGCCACGGCTCGCCTTGAGCGGGGTGTCCGCCGTGACGAGCACGACCTTGCCGTGCTTGCGCGGGGCGTCCGGGTTCTCCGCAAGGTACTTCAGGTAGCCGAATGCGTCGATTTTCTTGACCAGTCCGTACTGGCTGGTGAAGTCTGCAATGGTGGTCATATAAAGCCTTTCTGTGTTTGTGGGGGCAGTCCATATCTCAGCTCCCCTCTGTGAGAGGAGCCTGCCGCGAATCGGACTGAGGGGAAGTCCTTCAGCAAACGCTCCCCTCAGTCCCATTTCGTTCGACAGCCCCCCCTCAAAGAGGGAGCCAGATAACGGACTAGAAATCGGACATGTGGAAGCCGTTCTTCATCTCCATGCTGCGGGTGTACAGCACGGAGTCAAGCAGCTTCTCGGTCTCGGTCTTGAGCTGGTCGGCCATGGTCTGGTTGGCGGCGGCGAGGATGCCACGTACTTCGGGGTTGCGCACGGCGGCGATGATCTCGTCCGGGTCCATCGGCTGCACGTCGCCGTCCACGTTGTCCGCCTCGAATTCCTCCTCGGCGGCCGACTGCTCGGCCTCCTCGGCGGCGGTCAGCCCCAGTCGGGCGACCTGCTCGTCGGTGGCGGCCACCAGACGATGCCCCATCGCGCCGGTCTTCTCCTGATAGCGTTCCACGGCGTTGGAGGTGGAGCGGAAGGCGCCGTCGCACAGGGCCGCGATGATGCGGTTGGCCCAGTAGAAGTTCTCGGAGGTCACACGGGTGGTGGTGTCCTCGAGGTAGGCCGGAGTGGAGTCCACGTTCGGGAAGAACGGCACCAGCGTGTTGAACGGGTTGGAGCCGTATGCCATCCACTGAATCGCGCGCGAGGCCTGCGGCCGGTACGGGCGGATCTGCATCACCGCGAGCTGACTCTGACGGTTGATGCCGATCGTGCGGTACATGTGGCGCGTACGCTCGTCGCCGAGCTGCCCGTACGGATCGAACGGCGTGCCCTGGTAATGGGAGGACAGCACGTACTTGATGTCCTCGATGGTCACCTTGCGCTCAGGCTGGCGGGCCCACGGGATGTCGTCGGATTCCGGCTTGTGGTCGGCGTCCGGCCCATCCCACACCTCGTCGTACGGGTTGAGGAAGCGCTGCATGTACCAGGCGCGCGGGGTGTTGTAGACATGATCGGAATCGGAGTGGGAGCCGAAGGCGTCGCGCGGGTTGAACGGCGTGGTGTTCTCCACGGCGAGGTCCAGATGATTGGCTTCGATGAACTCGGCGAGGTCGGCGGAGCACATGTGGTCCTCCTGATCGCCCAGCGCATCGGCCAGATCGAACTCGTCGATGCCCAGCTGGTTCGGCATGGTCACGTACGCCTCGTCAGGCACGCGCTTGGCGATCCAGTGATGGCCGCCGACGGTTTCCAGCCACCAGATCTCGTTGGAATCGGAGAAGGCCACGCCGTTCATCTCGTAGGTGCCGAACTCCTCGAGCAGCGCGCCGAGACGCTCCACGCCCTCACGCGCGGTCTTGATGTACGGCAGCACGATGGTCAGGAAGTCCTCCTCGCCGATACCGCCGGGCACTTCGGGCTCGTCGCCCTTGGCCGGCGTGTATTCGACGAACGGGTCGGCACCGAGCACGCGCTCGTTGGTGGTCAGGGTCTCGGTGGCGCTCATCGCCACGTTCGCCTCGTTGACGCCGGCCTCGCCCCAAATGCCCTCCTTGAGGTCGGCGTTCGGCACGGCGGTGTACTGCAGCGGATCATCGGGCAGGATGATGGTCAGGTGGGAGATCACCGACTTGTACTCGCGCGGCTGCTCCTCCGGCTTCACGACGATGAAGCGCTTGGGGTTGAACTCGCCGTTCGCGGAATCCTCGTTACGGGCGATGATGGTCGAGCCGTCGTAGCTCGCGTCCTTGCCTACCAGAATCGTGGTGCAGGCCATAAGTTCGATGCATCCTTTCTGTTGTCTGTGTGTCCGGCCCTTCCGACGAGGGACCGTCGGGCGCAGTGAAACCGGGAGAAATCCAAGCGGCAGCGCCCACGTATCGTCATGGATCGTCTCGCCCCGGCGCGTGCGTCGCCTGCGCGACCCGCGCGAATAGGGATATGCCGCCCGCAGGCGCAATCATCGGGGGACGATGCCCAATCCGGCTTCCGTTCCGGCGTCTATCCCGCCGGAACCGAGGAACCGAGGCTCACGCCTTGCCGGTCAGGAAGATGCCGTCCGTCTCGGGGGTCTCGCCGCTGTTGCGCAGCGCGTGCAGCAGCTCGTTGAGCCAGAATCCCTGATTGAGGCCGGGCAGCGGGTTCTTGGTGGCCCAGACCTGCAGGTAGTACTCGTGGTCCTTGTCCGGCGGCTGAGGACCGTTGTACCGCATGGTCACGGCCGGGTCGTTGTCGCGGCCGAGGAACTTGGACGCCGACGAGTTGCGGCCCTGCACGGCTTCGGGAATCATGGCCGGCAGCTGACGGGAGAAGTCCGGCGGAATGGCCAGCGCATGGGAATCGTTGAAGTCGTACATCAGCGCGTCGATCGGCAGGTTGGCCACCGACCAGTGAATCCACTCGAACCCGCACACGGGGATGGAGTCGGGATCCACGAACTCCCAGTGCAGATAGCGCGCCTCGGGGCTCACTTCGTCGATGTAGAACGGGAAGGAGACGACCGGTACGCCGCCGTTGAAGTACGCAGGTGCCGCGGCCTTGGCAAAATCGTCCGGAATGACGGTGAAATCGGCGGAAATCTTCATAAACTCCAGTGTAACGCGAGCCGTGTTACCGGCGCTTGTCCCCGCTTCGCCAGCGGACTGCGCGCGCCGATCCCTTCGACAGGCCCGCAGCTCCCTTCGACAGGCCTATAACGCATCAGACGGGAATCAACGCGCAGAACAGGGCCTCGAACACCAACAGCGGATTGCCGTTGCCGGCCAGACGCTTGCGGGCTCGCGCCACCTCGTCCAGCCGCGTCACAGCGCCGGCCCGGTCCAGCCGCACGGACAGTTCGGTGATGGCCGACCGGTTCTCCAGATTGATGAGCCCGACCGCATCCTCCGCATTGTTCTGCAGCACGGCCACGTCCCGGTAGATGGAGGCCACGGAGTTGAGCGCGCGGTCCAGTACGTCGCGCGTGCGGCGGGTAACCAGACGCTTCACGTCGTCCTTTTTGGCGATCTGGTTGTAGGCGCCTCGCAGCTTGGGGGGAATGCGCTCCCCCTCCTTGAGCCCGTTGATACGGCGGAATTCCGCTTCCTGGGCCGCTGTGGTGCGCGCCGCATCCGCTTCGGCCTGGGCCTTGGCGTTGTCCGTCAGACTGCCGGCGAGCAGCACAGCGTCCGAGGCACGAGCGAGGTTGAGCACGCCGACGACGAGCTCGTCGCGGTCGGACATGACCCGCTCGTCCGTGGCGTACAGCTTGGCGATGCCGATGTGCCCCTCGGATAGGCGCGCCGCACGTTGGGCGATCTTCGGCTCCGCGCCGGTGTTCGCCACCAGGAAATCCGCGACCGCCGCAGTGGACGGCACGGCGAGGTTCACCACACGGCAGCGTGAGCGGATGGTGGGCAGCACGTCCTGCGCGCTGGGGGCGCACAGCAGCCAGATGCAGCGTTCGGCAGGTTCCTCGATCTCCTTGAGCAGCACGTTCGTGGTGCGCTCCAGCATACGATCGACGTCCTCGATGATGATGATCCGCCATGGCGCGGTGGCCGGCATCTGCTCGGAAGTGGTGATGATCTCACGTACCTGATCGATACCGATGGTCACCTTGTTGGTGGCGAGCACGGTCACATCGGGGTGTGTGCCGGCGAGCACTTGCCGGGTCACGCGGGTAGGTTCGTCGCCCATGCCGCGGTCCGGGCTTTCGAGCGAGGCCGCAAACGCGCGCGCCATGTTCGACCGGCCCGATCCGGGAGGGCCACAGATCAGCCATGACTGGGCGATCTGGCTCGGCTCGCCCTGCGCGATGCGACTGAGCATATCGACCACAGGCTTCTGACCCACCAATGAATCCCATACGCTCATGCGCGCTCCTTAAGCAACGTCCTGATATCGTCCTCGATGACATTCCACACATCTTCGATGGACTGCCCAGCATCGATCACACGGAACCGGTCCGATTCCGCTGCGGCCAAGTCGAGGAACGCCTGACGTGTGCGGGATTGGAATCCGTCGCCGGCCGACTCCATGCGATCCTCGGCGTGCTGGAGGCGGGCGTGTGAAAGCGAGGGGTCCATGTCCAGCAGGTACGTGCGGTCCGGCAACAGGTTGTTCGTGGCCCACATGCTCAGACTGCGGATCTCCGCTGCGGTCAGCTCGCGTCCGCCGGCCTGATAGGCGAGCGACGAGTCGAGATACCGGTCAGTGATGACCACTTCGCCGCGCTCCAATGCCGGGCGAATCGTTTCGGCCACATGCTGGGCTCGATCCGCAGCGAACAACAATGCCTCAGCACGCGGGGCGATGTCGGCCGGAACAGAGGCGGAATCAGCCGAGCCGCCGGACACCGCCGAAACGGAGGCCGCATTCGAGGGCTCTTCAGCCACGCCATGAAGCAGCAGCTTCCGGATGGCCCGGCCGAGTGCGGTACCGCCCGGCTCCCGCGTGACCGCCACCGTATGGCCCTGCGCCTCAAGCCAACCGCGCAACCTCTCGACCTGCGTGGTCTTGCCCACGCCGTCGACGCCTTCGAAGGAGATAAACACACCGGTCATAGCATCGACATTACCGGTAGGCGCCGAGCTGGCGGCTCAGCCGGGACCGCAAGCCCCTTGTGCGGCCTATTGCAGGTCAACATCCTGGCAATTCCACAATATCCGCCGGTACCTTCGCAGTATCTCCGTTGCAAGGGGTACATCTCGCATCCCACGGACAGCTATCTGCTTTGCAAGGGGTATCTCAACCCGGCAACCCCAAGTACAATCGGCGACATTTCGCCAGATATACTCAAGGTTTCACGGTTGAGGTACCCCTTGCAAAGCAGATAGCTGTTTGCAGAGGGGCGAATGTACCCCTTGCAAGCGAGATATCCACCCAATCAGCCATCAACCGCTGATCGACCAGCCTCGCCGACCGATTCAGCGGCGCTAGTGGCGCTGAGGCTTGGCGGCGACCACGGCGGGGCGCTCGTACCCCTCGTTGGCGGTGAGCCACTCCACATCCTTCTTCACCGTGGCGGGCGTGGAGCCGATCTTCTCGGCGATGCGCTGGTTGGCCCAGCCCTTGTCGGCGAGCTTTTTCACCTCGGCGCGACGCTCGGCGCGCTTGGCCTCCTGAGCGGATACGGCCGACGATGCGGCTTTCTTCGTAGCGCCCGTGGCGGCGGCCTTGGCCCCTCGGCCACGCCCGCGCCCACGGGTGGACGGTCCGGCGGCGCGTTTCTCGGCAAGCAGACGGAACGCATCATCGGGGGTGATGGTCTCGGGCGTGTACTGACGAGGCACGGTGCGGTTCGTCTCGCCATCGGTGATGTATGCGCCGAAACGGCCGTCCTTGATGGTCACGTTCTTGCCGGTGGCCGGATCGGTGCCGAGCTCACGCAGCGGCGGCTTGGCGGCGCCGCGACCACGGCCACGCCCGTACTTGGGCTGGGAGAACAGTTCCTTGGCCTTGGCCACGTCCACCGTGAAGATCTCGTCCTCGGAGGCGAGCGACCGGGTCTCCGACTTGCCATCGGCTCCGGTCTTCGACAGGTACGGACCGTAGCGGCCATTATTGGCCGTGACCGTGCATTCGGACACCTCGCCGGTTTCGGCGTTGGTCTCCTCGTACCGGCCCACCTCGCGCGGCAGACTCAGCAGCTTCAGTGCGTCTTCCAGCGAGAGCGATTCCGGGCTCATCGTCTTGAACAACGAGGCCATCTTCGGCCGCGGCGCATCGGCGGCGGCCTTCTTGGAGCTTTTCTTGCCGGCCGTGGCCGTCCCCGCACCGGCGGCAGTCGCCTCAGCCGGCGGAATCAGCGCCACATACGGCCCGAATCGACCGTTGCGCACCTCCACGGTGCCGCCGCTGACCGGGTCCTTGCCCAGCTCACGCGGCCCGCCGGAATGATTGTCGATGAGATCGTGGGCCACCTCCACGGTGAGCTCGTCCGGCGCGATGGTGTCCGGCAACGACGCACGCTTCGGATTGCCCTCGGCGTCCATGTGTTCCATGTCCTCAAGGTACGGACCGTAGCGTCCCACCCGCACATGGAGCCCGTCGCCGATGTCGATGGTATTGATGGCGCGGGCGTCGATCTCGCCGAGCTGGGCCACCTGCTGCTGCAGGCCCTCGTGCGCCTCGTCGGCATTGCGCGCCGCGCCCTCGCCGGATCCGAAATAGAAGCGGGTGAGCCAATCACGGCCCGATTCCTCGCCATGCGCGATGCGGTCGAGGCCGTTCTCCATTTCGGCGGTGAACTGGTAGTCGACGAGCTTGGGGAACTTGGTCTCGAGGAGTTTGACGACCGAGAACGCCAGCCAGCTGGGGATGAGCGCGCGGCCGCGCTCGTACACGTACCCGCGATCCATGATGGTGGAGATGATGCTGGCGTACGTGGACGGCCGGCCGATCTCCTTGGCCTCAAGCGTCTTGACCAGCGTGGCCTCGGTGTAGCGGGCCGGCGGCTGGGTTTCGTGCCCGTCCGGCTCCACTCGGCTTGCTTCGACCTGCTGGCCCACGGTCATCGGCGGCAGCGAAGCGTTGCTCTCCGAGGCGTCCGCTCCGGCCTTGCCATTCGCGGCACCGGCGACTGCACCGGCGGCACCTGCGGCAGCGCCTTCGGATGCGCCCTGCTTCGGCCTGCGCCCCTCGCCCGTGGCCTTCATGAAGCCGGGGAATTCGATTACCGTGCCGGACGCCTGGAACACGGCCTCGCCGTCCGTGGGACCGGCCGGCGCGCTCAACCGCACGGTGGCGGTGGAACCGGTGGCATCCGCCATCTGGCAGGCGAGCGTGCGCTGCCAGATCAGCGTGTAGAGGCGCAGCTGGTCCACTGGCAGCTTGGCGGCCAGTTCATCCGGATCATGGAAACGCGAGCCGGCCGGGCGGATGCATTCGTGGGCCTCCTGCGCGCCGGCGGTCTTGGTGGCGTACTGCTTGGGCTCGGCGGAAAGGAACCGGTCGCCGAAATGATAGGAGACGGCGTTGCGGGCGGCGGCGATGGCCTCCTGCGAGAGGGTCACCGAATCGGTTCGCATATACGTGATATAGCCGTTCTCATACAGGCTTTGGGCGGCGCGCATCACGGCGCGGGCGCCCATGCCGAGCCGGTTGCCGGCGGTCTGCTGCAGCGTGGAGGTGGTGAACGGCGGCTGCGGGCGACGACGGTACGGCTTGGTCTCCATCGACATCACGGTGAATGCGGCGCCGCGCAGCACGTCGGCGAGCGCGGTGGCGGATGCCTCGTCCAACTGACGCACATTGTCCTTGAACCCGTCGGGCGTGAGCTTGCCGTCCGGGCCGAAGTCCTTGGAGCCGGCGAGCCGTTTGCCGCCGAGTGAGACCATACGCGCGGAGAATTCTGCGCGATCTCCCTCGGCGGAGGGCGCAGCCAGTGTGGCCACGATGTCCCAGTACGGGGCGCGCCGGAACGCCATGCGTTCGCGCTCACGCTCCACGATCAGACGGGTGGCCACGGATTGCACGCGGCCGGCGGACAGTCCCGGCCCCACCTTGCGCCACAGCACCGGGGAGAGCTCGTAGCCATAGAGGCGGTCGAGGATACGCCGGGTCTCCTGCGCATCGACCATATGACCGTCCACGTCACGCGTCTTGCCCAGCGAGGCGCGGATGGCGTCCTTCGTGATCTCGTGGAACACCATGCGCTTGACCGGCACCTTGGGCTTCAGGGTCTGCACGAGGTGCCACGCGATGGCCTCGCCCTCGCGATCCTCATCGGTTGCGAGGTAGAGTTCGTCGGCCTTCTTGAGCGCCGATTTGAGTTCGCTGACCGTGTGCTTCTTATCGCCGTCCACAATGTAGTACGGCTTGAATCCGTCATTGACGTCCACGCCGAACTTGCCGAACTTGGCCTTGTCCGTCGCGGGCACCTGACTGGGCTGGGCGAGGTCGCGGATATGGCCCACTGATGCCATGACGGTGTACCCCTTGCCTAGGTAGTCACCGATCTTGTGGGCCTTGGTCGGGGACTCCACAATCACGAGTTTGGTAGCCATACCCACTCCTTAATGCCTTCTCCCGAAACACACGATGTTTCTGGCGTCATAATAATCACGAACGGTGGTCAACCGCCAAATTCAGGGGTCGGGGCGAGCTCGCCCGCCGGCGCGGCGAATGCTGCGTCGTCAGCGCGCACGGGACGTCGGCGGGGCCGGCGGCGCGCCGATCAGTCCGATGCGGCTCAACGGCGCCGCAGTGATCTGCCGCAGTGCCAGCACCAGTCCGAATGCCAGCGCGGATAGGCCGACGATGCCCGTCACCGCGCTGATGATCGAGCCCGACACCGCCCAGCTGGCGCTCACGCTCAGCCCCGGAACCACCTGCCAGACCACGTACGCGGCGTAGGCGATCAGCAGCAGTCCGCCTGTGATGAGCACACTGCCCACGATCTGCACGCTCACCGAGGAGACACGGCGGCCGGGCGCGTCCATGCCGGAGGTGCGTGTGAACGCCATGGCGATCAGCGTCAGCCCCGTGACCAACAGAATCGACATGGCCACGTCCGAAGCGCGGTGCCACTGCCCCACCATCACCGAAACGCCCACCAGCGACGACCAGGCCACACCGGCCACCGCGGCCAGCGCACGGGCCGCGCGCGGCACGGTGAGCAGCAGGATCGCTGTGGCGGCGACGGCCAGGATGGTATGGCCGGAGGGTGCGGAATTGACCGCCGGAGACGCCGTGTTGATGATGAATGGACGGGGCAGCACGCCCTTGAGCCCTGTGGAGGCCAGGCAGGCCACAGCCAGCACGCCCGCCTGTCCCAACAGCCACCAGCGGCGGCGCACGGCCGCGCAGACCAGACCGATGGCGGCCAGCACGCAACTCACCGCGATCACCAGCCACGACTGGGCCACGGCATCCATCAGTCCGGCGGCCCACGACGGCACGCTCTTGGGCAACGAGGTCCAGATCAGTTCGTCATATGATTGACCGTTCTCGGTGTGGACGCAGGCCCACCACACGCCGAAGCCCAAGGCGATGAGCAGTACGCCGAACACCACGCACAGCACACGGCTGGAGCCGCGCGGACGCACGGCGAGCGGGTCCAGCCGGGCCAGACCACGGTCGATGTCGTCCGGCTCGATGGCATTGATACCGATACCGCGACCGCCCGATGCGGAGGCCCCGCCGAATCCGGCTGCATCGGCATTGCCTGCCGAGCCCGCGCCGGAAGCGCCCGTGAACGATCCGCCTCGACCGGCCAGCCCCAAGGATGCGGCCGTGGCATGGTTTCGGGGATCGGGGCCGAGCGCGGCCAGCGGGTCGTCGGCAGGGGGCCGCAGACCGCTCCCGTCGCCGCCGACCAGATTGTTCGATGCGTGCGGATCGCGAATGGTGGGATACTGCTGGTCATTCATAGATTCGACTGTACGGCCGTATCCCGGACAGCGCCCCGCCCGCCCGTCATGCCGCACCCAAATCCGCACAATTATTAATGACCATTACCGGCGCAACCCACTAGGCCGCACAGCGGCAAATCGGAAAACCGGGAAACCGGGAAATACCAAAAGAGTGAACCGATAAAGACTGAGCCTATGGGCCGGGGCCACGAGTGCTGCGGCGTCCGCGGCCCGGCTCGACCCGAGTCTCCAGAAGAAAGGAAAACCTCCACGCACCCGCCAGAGGCCACTTACCCTTGCTGCATTCCTGCCCTGGGGGAGTTGGGTGACGTAGCGCCGCATGGAGGCTTTGTTTAGTGTATGGAAACGGGTGGACCATCGCAAGTCGTGTCTCAAAGAGCCTGCCGGAATACGCTGAAAGCCGCAATATACAGCCGATATTCAGGCAACACGCAGACACACGCTCATACATGTGCGTAAATGTGAGAATTCGGCGGAAATACGCACTTCGCACCCGAGTGGTTACGTTCACGCCACTTGATTGTTCAAGGCCAACGGTTACGGTGGAACGTATGGCTTCATATCAACGTCGTGCGCACGCGCAGGGTCAGGGCCCCGCCAGGAGGCAGCCCCGCACCGCGCAAAGCAAGACCTACGGCACCGCGGACGCCGGCATGCGCGCCACGCGCGCCGCAGGCACCGGCACGCACCGTCCCACCAGCCACAAGGCCCCCAAGCGCAAGAGGAACGGCGGCAAGCGGCCGCATCGCGTACTGAAATGGGTGCTGGGCATCTTCTTCGGCCTGATCGGCCTGGGCGTGCTGACCGGGTGCGCCGCATTCGCATACCTGTACACCACCACCGAGGTTCCGCAGCCCGAGAAGTTCGCGCTGGCGGAGAAGACAACCGTCTATTACGCGGACGGCACCACACCGATCGGCTCGTACGCCGAGCAGAACCGTCAGATCATCTCCTGCGAGGGCCTGCCGAAATACCTCGGCAACGCCATCGTCGCATCCGAGAACCGCACCTTCTATACGGACCACGGCGTGGACCTCAAGGGCATCGCCCGCGCCTTCTGGAACAACGTGACCACCGGCACCCGTCAGGGCGGTTCGACCATCACCCAGCAGTATGCCGAACGCTACTATCTGGGCGAAACCACCACGTATGTGGGCAAGGCCCGCGAGGCCGTGCTGGCGCTGAAGATCGCACAGACCGAGTCCAAGGACGAGGTGCTGTGCAACTACATGAACACGATCTATCTGGGCCGCAACTCCTACGGCATCCAAGCGGCGGCCAAAGCCTACTTCAACAAGGACGCCAAGGATCTGACGCTCTCCGAAGCGGCGATGATCGCCGGCATCATCCCCTCCCCCTCCACCTGGGACCCGGCGGACGACCCGACCATGGCCCAGCAGCGCTTCAAGCGCGTGCTCAGCATCATGCAGGAGGACGGCTACATCACCGCCAAGGAGAAGGCCGCGGCCCAGTTCCCGACCACCGCCCCGGTGGCCCAACAGAACGAATACTCCGGCCCTACCGGCTACTTGCTCGATATGGTCGAGCGTGAGCTGGTGCAGTCCAAGGCCTTCACCAAGGAGGAGCTGGCGACCGGCGGCTACAAGATCGTCACCACCATCGACAAGTCCAAGCAGGACCTCATGCAGCAGATCGGCGACACGCGCCTCGCGGACATGCCCGCCACGCTGCAGGTCGGCGGCATCGCGCTGAACCCCAAGACCGGCGCCGTGGTGTCGGTGTACGCCGGTTCGGACTATCTCACCAAGCAGCTCAACAACGCCGATCAGGCGCTGTTCGAGCCAGGCTCCACGATGAAGCCGTTCGCCCTGCTGGGCGCGGCGCAGTCCGGCGTGAACTTCAACACGCTGTTCAACGGCAACTCGCACCAGCACTTCACCGGCATCAGCGCCGAGGTGAACAACGCCCTCGATAACAACTGGGGATACATCAACCTGTACCAGGCCACCGCCAACTCGGTGAACACGGTGTTCATGAACGTCAACGAACACCTGACCCCGCAACGCACGGCGGCCATCGCGCACGAGGCCGGCATCGCGGGCGAGATCGACGAGAACTCCATGTACAACGTGCTGGGCATCAACGCCCTGACCGTGTGGGACCTCGCGCAGGGTCACGCCACCATCGCCAACAACGGCGTCAAGAACACCATCCACATGGTCGACCGCGTGATCGACGCGAACAACAAGGACCTCTACAACGCCCCGAACGAGAACGAGAAGGTGTTCGACGCCAACGATTGCGCCCTCGTGCAGAAGGCCATGCAGGGCACCACCACATACGGCACTGCGGCGGGCACGTCCACCATGCTGGGCCGTCCTGTGGCCGGCAAGTCCGGTACCGCCAACGACGAGAAGGCCGCCTCCTTCGTGGGCTATACGCCAAGCATGCTGAACGTGTGGGCCATCTGGAATCCGGACGACAACGGCAACCCGCAGGTGGTGCCCGCCTTCTCCGGTTACGGCGTCTCCTCCACCGGCTATCCGGCGCATCTGTTCCAGGAGTACATGTCGCAGGCCCTGCAGGGCACCGAAGTCGAGCAGTTCCCGACCGCCAAGGATTCCGGCAAGATCGGTGGCTCCGACGGCACATGGGGTCTGGGTCGCGGCTCTTCGTCCTCGTCCGGTTCGACGTCCGGCCAGCAGAACTCCGAAGCCGACAAGGACCAGTCCGGCACCGATTCCGGCAAGCAGCAGGATCAGCAGTCCGGCACGACGACCGCACCGGACCAGCAGGCCCAGGAACTCGCCAAGCAGTGCCTCGCCAACCCGAGCTATTCCAGCGAATGCCCGAACTATCCGGGTGTCAATGATCCCAGTCAGGGTGACGGCCCCAGCGCCGACGACCCCGGCAGCACCGATGGGCCGAGCTACGACGTGCCGGTCCAACCGGATGAGGAATCACCCTTCGCGCCCGGCGAAATGAATTCCTACGCGACCACGGAATAGCAATACCTTGGCTTCCAAAGCCCACAACCAATGAGGCGCCCGCCTTCCATCTGGAAAGCGGGCGCCTCATTTATCCGCGGCCGGATACTGCGGCCAGCCGGGCGACCACACTCAGCGGTTGCGCTGGGAACGGTTGATGGCGGAGATGATGGCCTTGAGGGCGCTGGTGGTGATGGACGAGTCGATGCCCACACCCCACACAATCGGCGCGTCATCGCCGTCGCCGACCTGGCATTCCACATAGGAGGCGGCCATGGCGTCGGTGCCCACGGACATCGTGTGCTCCACGTAGTCCATGATCGAGGCGTCCACGCCGAAGTTCGAAATGGCGTTGAGGAACGCGGCGATCGGACCGTTGCCGATGCCGGAGACCTCGCACTCCACCGGCGTATCCACGCCGACGTTCACGCCACGGTCGAGCAGACGGGCCTTGAGCACGGTGTCGGAGCCGTCCTCGCCGGAGCTGACGGACACCTTGAGCAGCTTGAGGCGGCCCCACGGCGCCAGCGAGGCGTCATGAGTGTCGCCGACCACCACGCCGGCGGCGGTCATGCCGGACTGCTCCACCGGCAGGTACTCGTCCTTGAACAGGCGCCAGATGTCCTCGTCCTTGACTTCCTTCTTGGTGTCGTCGGCGTACTTCTGCACGATCTTGTCGAACTCCACCTGCAGGCGCTTAGGCAGGTCGAGGTTGTGGTTGGTCTTGAGCAGGTAGGCCATGCCACCCTTGCCGGACTGCGAGTTGACACGAATGATGGCCTCGTACGTACGGCCGATGTCCTTCGGATCAATCGGCAGGTACGGCACGAGCCACACGAAGCTGTCCAGATCGGCGCCGGCGCGCTCGGCGGCCACCTGACGGGCCTCAAGACCCTTCTTGATGGCGTCCTGATGGGAACCGGAGAACGCGGTGAACACGAAGTTGCCGGCGTACGGATGGCGCTCGGAGATCTTGATCTGGTTGCAGTACTCGACGGTCTTACGGATTTCGGGCACGTTAGACAGGTCGAGCTGCGGGTCGATGCCCTGCGTGAGCCAGTTGAGGCCCAGCGTCACCAGATCGACGTTGCCGGTACGCTCGCCGTTGCCCAGCAGGCAGCCCTCGACGCGATCGGCGCCGGCGAGCACGGCAAGCTCGGTGGCGGCCACGCCCATGCCCTCGTCGTTGTGCGGGTGCAGGGAGAGCACCACGGCATCGCGGTCGTCCAGATGGGCGGAGACGTACTCCACCTCGTCGGCGAACACGTTCGGCGTGGTCATCTCCACGGTAGCCGGCAGGTTGATGATCATCGGATGCTCGGGGGTCGGCTTGATCACGCCGATCACGGCGTTGCACACCTCGACCGCGTACTCCGGCTCGGTGCCGGTGAAGGATTCCGGCGAGTACTCGTAGTACAGGTCGATGCCCTTGGCCTCGCCCTCGAGGTGCTTGCACAGCTCAGCGGCGTCGGTGGCAAGCTTCTTGATCTCCTCCTTGTTCTTGCGGAAGACCACTTCGCGCTGCAGCACGGAGACGGAGTTGTAGAAGTGCACAATCGCACGCTTGGCACCCTTGAGCGCCTCGTAGGTGCGGCGGATGAGGTGCTCGCGGCACTGGGTGAGCACCACGATGGTCACGTCGTCCGGAATCAGCTCACGCTCGATGAGCATGCGGATGAAGTCGAAATCGGTCTCCGAAGCGGACGGGAAGCCCACCTCGATCTCCTTGAAGCCCATGGAGACCAGCAGATTCCAAAAGCGCAGCTTGCGCTCGGAATCCATCGGGTTCACCAAGGCCTGATTGCCGTCGCGAAGGTCGACGGAGCACCAGCGCGGCGCCCGCTGCAGTCGCTTGCCCGGCCACGTGCGCTCCGGGTAATCAAAGGGGACCTGCTTGTCGTAGGCGACGTACTTGGTGTACGGCATACGGCTTGGCTTCTGCGGATCGCCGATGAATCGTGCCGGAGGCAGCAGCGGGTCATTGTTCCCTCCATTGGATGCCGCGGCAACCGCTGCAAGATCAAAGACGGATGATTGATCCTGACCCATTGTTCCTCCCTTGTATGTGGATTGATTCCTGAATGGATAAGTCGTTTACGCACACGTAACATGCGCCTTTTCTATCCTAGCTGCGGCCCATTCCAACACCACGCGCATCTCACAATATGCCTGAATCATCCGCGTTCCCCGGGATGCCGGCCTCGCGACACTAGTGGCCTGTCTCGCAATTGTTTGAGTGGTGGTATCGGCCTTCGGCAAGGGGTGGCGGAAGCTGACGGTGGGAGAGGAATGGAAGCCGCAATCCTCGATTATTTGTGAGATAGACCACTAGGATTGGAGACATGTGCGGGAGCATAAGGCTCACGCCATGAGAGAAGAAGCAGCCCATGTTCTGTACCTCCTGCGGAAAGCCCAACGACGATTCCGCCAAATTCTGCACGTCCTGCGGCGCAAGGCTCGAGAAGCCGGCCGCCGCTCCAGCAGCAGCATCCACCGGCGCCCAGCCTCCTGCACCAGCGGCTCCTCCGACCTCGGCAGCCCCGGCAGCCCCGGCGACTCCTGCAGTACCCCTGCCCGGCAGCACAACGCCCACAACCAAGCCAACGGCATCAACGCCCGTCGTACCCGCACCGGCTGTGCCGACACCCACGGCAGCAACCGGAACGACCACGGTATCCTCTGCAACCGCACCGGCTTCCGGCGCCGCCAGCACCAACGCCACCGCCGCCACGGCGACCAAGCAGTCGCCGAACAAGCTCATCATCGCCCTGGCCTGCGTGCTGGCCGTCATCGTGGTGGCCGGCATCGCCCTGTTCGCCACATGGAAGGCCGAGCTGTGGGGCGGCAAGACACTACCCGACCCCGCGTCCCTCGTACAGCCGGCCGCGGCCAAGGACGGCAAGTCCGCCACCATCAAGGCCAAAGACGTCACCGACGCGCTGAAGCTCAAGGGCATCGACGCCAAGACCGAGAAGGTCTTCTCCGGCAAGGAATCCGGCGCGTTCCTCGGATACGCCGGCGCCAAGCAAGGCGAACGAGTCTCCGCCGGCACCACGGTCACGGTCCAGGAATCGGCCGGCCCCGGCGTGCCGAAGGACACGCTCGGCAAGAAGCCTGAACAGGTGGTCGAGACCCTCGCCGACATGAACGTGCCCGTGCACTACAAGAAGGTCTACGTCTCGGACACCAAGAAGAAGCCCGAAGGCACCATCGTGGCCACCTATCCTGAAGCCGGCACTGCCGTGAAGGACAGCGAGAAGGACAAGGGCATCTACGTGGGCGTCGCCACCAAGGGCGACTCCGCCATCCCGGTGGACGTGCTCGGCCAGGACATCGACTCCGTCAAGTCCAAGCTGGAGGGCGAGGGCCACACGGTGACCGTCAAGCAGAAGTTCTCCTCCAAGGATTACGTGGGCAAGGTGGCCGGCTCCGAACCAGCGCCCGGCTCCTCGCTCGACTCCAGCGACGACGTGACCCTGTACGAGGGCGTGGACGCCAAGGATACGCAATCCGTGATGGGCCAGCAGTACGACTACGGCGGCACCAAGTACTCCACCGTGCGCAACAACGCCGGGGCCATCGCCGGCACCTACTGCAAGTCCGACGGCTCCTGCCTGACGCTGAGCAAGTCCACCAACGCCTTCTCCAAGTCCGAGGACGGCTCCGGTTCGGCCGGCGGCAACGGTTTCATGGTGCTCAACAATCAGGAGCCCAGCAATTCGGTCGACCTGCTGGGCCTGACGAACATCTGCCAGGACATCAGCTGCTCCGTCATCAAGCCCGGTAGCGGCATCAGCGAAAACACCATGCCGCTCAAGAACCACCTCATCACCAAGGATTGGGGCATGTTCGAGCTGTACGCCGGTCAAGGCATGAAGAACTGCGGTTCCACAGTGATCGGCAGCGGCGGCAGCGCAGGCCCCGGCCCCTCCTGCGACAGCGGCATGACCTACGAGATGAAGGACTTCCTGGTCTACTTCCCGGCCGGTTCCGACCTGAAGTCGCTGGAGGACAGCGGCTACTTCGACGCCGACGCCCTGGCCGCCGCCAAGAAGCAGAAGGCCGTGGACACGAACCGTCCGTTCATCCTGTTGCGCGACCGTTCGCAGTACAAGGAGACCAGCGTGTCCGCCTCGGGCGACGGCGTCAACCCGTTCGTCCCGACCAGCGAATATGCCAACGGCGGCAAGAGCGCCTTGGTGGGCATGAAGCCCGCGCCGAGCGACGCCACCGCCTACTACCTGTCCGAGCAGGGCGGCGACCTCGACTGGGACTCCCTGCCCGACGCCGAGGTCAAGGGTGCCGACAAGGCGGCCAAGTCCTCGAACGATTCCGGCGATTCGTCCGACAAGGCCGATAAGGCCGACACCACCCTGTTCAAGAACGTCGCAGGCCAGTACCGCTTCTTCTCCACCGGCAATGGATCAGCGTTCATCGACATGACCGTGAAGGATGACGGCACGTTCACCGGCGCGGCGGACTCCGCCGACCTCAGCACGGGAGAGCCGACATACAAGGCACCGCGCGTCAAGTATCCGTTCCACGGCAAGTTCTCCTCCATCACGAAGAACAACGCCGGCGGCTACGACCTGCAGTGCGATGCCACGTCGCTTACGTGGGAGAAGGAATACGGTGACACGAGCGGCATCAGCCCGTGCGGCAAGTGGCATTGGTACCCGGCCGGCACGCCGTGGTCGTCCATGGCTTCAGGAGATAAGGTCCAGTACGCCCTGAGGTTCGGTAGCCAGCTCCTCGGAGACTCCGACTCCTACCAGTCGAACCTGCTCTACGATGAGGACGCCGAACGTTCCGCCTTCTACCCCTACACCCCGCAGTAGATCGGAAACAACATGCGGTGAACGCGGGTGATATGGCCTGTGCCGGTCCTGTGAACGGACCGGCACAGGCCATATCCGTCTTCTACACTGGGAGCCATGACAAGCTTGCGATTCCGCGAAGACGGCAGCTTCCGCGTGCTGCAGATGGCCGATGTTCAGGACGGCCCCGACGTGCAGCCCGATACCATCCGACTCATCCGCGAGGCCATCCGCACGGCCGACCCCGATCTGGTAGTCTTCACCGGCGATCAGATCCGCGGCTACGACCCCGCCTACATCGACACCTTCCTGCGCCGCCGCGGCGAACAACCCGGCGCCCGCGTGCGTGCCGTCACCGAGCTGGAGGCCAAGCTGCGTGGCATCAAGCGCCACGTTGTCGCATCTGAGGCCGCCGGAATCGGGAATGCACATGATGCGCACGACAATTTCGAGGCGCCCGATGCAGCCGATCCGGCCGGCATCTCTGGCATCCCCGACGGCACCGTCCCGCAGGACACGTCTCACACCGGTTCCACGCTGGTCTACTCCACCCAGTCGCCGCAACCCGTCGAGCAGCCGCAATCAGAGCCGCGCACAATGGACGAGCTCATGGACGACACCCGAGAGAAGGTCCGCCGCACATTCCACGGATTCCTCGGCCCGATTGTGGAGGCCGGCGTGCCATTCGCCGCCACGTACGGCAATCACGATTTCCAGTGCGGCATCCTGGCCGACGAGCAGGACGACATCTACCGCGAGTTCCCCGGTTGCCTGAATCCGGTCGATAGCATCGAGCCCGGCACGTTCGCGCTGCCCGTCGAATCATCGGACGGCTCCGGCCGCGTGGCCATGTCGGTGATGATGGTCAATTCGGGCGATTATGCCGCCGAATCCGGTCAACCCGGCGCCCCGAAGGAGCGCGATGGCCAGTACCCGGCGTATGTGGTCAACTCCCGTGGCCTCGATCTGGCCGATTCGGACGGCTACGGCACCCCGACCCCTGAGGCCCTGGCATGGCTGCGCGACGTGCAAACCGAGCTCGGCGAGCGCAACGGCGACGGCAAGCCCGTCCCCGCCATAGCGTTCCAGCACATCCCCCCGCAGGAGTTCTACGACTGCCTCAAGGAGGTGCCCGCCTGGACGCCGAACGCGGTGGAGGGCGCGCGCACCCACGCCGGTCACTGTTATGTGCTCGACCACACGGTCTGCCGTCCCGGCTCTCGTCTCGGCGAGGCCATCGGCTGCGCCGACGAAAACGTGGGCGAGGTGGATGCCCTGCGCGAGGCGGGCGGCTATTTCGCCCTGTTCTGCGGACACGACCACAAGAACGCCTTCGTAGGCCATGTGCATGGCATTGACTTGGGCTACGCGCCCACCTGCGGCTTCGAGTGCTACGGCCCTAAGTCGCGCTACCGTGGCATCCGTCTGTTCGAGTTCCGCGAGAACAACCCGGCCGGCTACGTGACCCGCATGCTCACCTGGGGAGATCTGGTGGGCCGCTACTCCAGCAACGAGGTGCGCGTCTGGTTCGAGGACCACTGCGTCACCGATGCCATCGGCATCCGCAACGAACTACGCCGCCCGCAGGTCTTCGCCGTCCTCGCCGGCGCCCTGAGCCTCGGCTTCCTCGCCGTCGTCCGCTCCCTCATCAAGCCACGGCGGTAACGACTTCCCGCGTTCTCGAGTCAGTCGTTGTCGGAATCCACTCATATCCCGGCAACGACTGACGCCCGGCTGACTAACATCCAAAATCCGGACATTACTCAGTCGATATGCGAGCTAAGTGCGGAACGAGGGCGGATAATCGTCTATTTTCATCGTGTTGTCCCACACCAATGCGGGACAATGCGCAGAAAAGCGCGAAACCACTGCATCGTCCCGCTAAAAGAAGCGCCACGTGCACAAACTGTCCGACAGCGCAGATTCCATAATTAATTATTCTGCGGATCATATGGGCCGAAGGCCGAAGATTCAGCACCTTCATCGAACATCAACGCGCCTTCTACAAAGTCCGAATCCGTAGGCCCATTGGCGATTTCAAAAGAGTCCTTCGCCTTATCGCCGCCACCATGAGCCTAGGCTTACCGGCCATCGTACGTTCAGTACAGGTTGCTGTAGAACGTCTCCCCGGCGCCACTGGTCTCATTGACCAGCGCAGGGCCGGGGAGATTGCTGACCGGATTGTCCGACCTGAAGTAGCCGGCACCCCATCCCTTCATCTCATCGCTCAAGCGTGACACTTCGTATCCCTTAGGGTACAGCGTGAACTTTCCGCATGGCGACATACCGTACGGTTCGGTGATGGTCACCTTTGCGCCGTTCTCGTCGTACGAATCACCAACGGTGCCTTTGATCTTCAACCTCTCGGCATCGCACTGCAGAATATATGTATCATCGTCGTTCTTCTTGGCCGAGACGAATTTCCCGGAGAATTCCGACTGACTGCGGGTACCGCGCGGATATTCACTGCCACCGCCACCCATATCCGTATCGATGTACGTGCCCGAGAACGTGCCATCTTCATGGACGGTAAGGCTGGTGCCCCACCCACCGGCACCGGACGAGAAGCCATATTCCCCTGCAGCCTCTTTCATCGCTTCCTTGAACACCTTGCTGGCAGCCGTATCCGATTTGCCAGCGGCACCTGCCGAATCGTCAGAACTCTTTGCACCTTTGACGGCGAGATTGGTCATTGACGCCCAGTCGTAATCGCCCGTGCTGTCGAGCAGATAGTAGGCGGCTGCGTTGCTGGGAGCCGGCTTGAACTTGACGTCATTAGTGTCGTCAGTAGACGGCACGAACGGGTTGTCTTCCACGTTTGCATCAGTAACCTTCACGCTGGTTTCGTCGTACAGCGCAGGATCCCGGTAGAGAATGAACGGGCGGTTGCTGTCCACAGCCTTCTGCTTGCCGGCGGTTTTCACGGCGTCCGCATCGAAGTAACCATCCTTCTCAGCGGCCCGAAGATCCGCTCCAGCAGCCACGTAGACGAACAACGGAGTGCTTTTCATCTCATAGGTGGCGCCATCCCAACGATTACCGTCCGTCGCGGGTTCCGACGGCACACCATTGCGGCATGCGTCGAACCATGTGGAGATCATCTGGCCTCCGCATATGGCGCCCTCACCGCCCTTGCCGAAGTCGAACATGCCCCAATCCTTGGTGATGAGCCGGTTCTTGGCACCGCCCTTGTACGTGTCCCCATCGGAGGTGATGTCGATTGAGCAGCGCGCCACGTCGCCGCCGTTCGAGGAGAAGCACTGACTGACCTGATCGCTGTCGGATGGATTGCTGCTCGCCGCGGAACCCCACTCTTGGTAGATCACAGTATCGCCGTAATCGTTCTTGCCCGCGCTGAGGGTCATGCAGTCCTTGGAGGCGTCGGCGACCGTCGCCTTGCAATATGTGCCGGTGACGGCGTCGTTCATCATGTACAACGTGCGTTCCTGATATCCGGATTCGCCGTTGTTCACGGTGATCATCAGGTCCTTCACGCTGCCGGCATCCACGCCCTCATACAGTGTGACGGACCGCCCGGAAGAGGTTGGCGAACCGGGAGCCGGTCTGGAACCGATTACCTTGCCGGCCATGGTCTTGGCTGCGAAATGCTTCTTGACGCTTACGTCAAAGCCCTGTGACTCCAGTTTGGAGCGCACATCGTCCACGTTCTGCCCCACGATGTCCGCGCCAATACCATCGCCCTTGCTGGCCACGCCGATATAAATGCCATTATCACGCTTGTCTTGCGGCAATCCCGTGCCGGCCATGGGATAAGTGGCCACCACTGAGCCTTCCGGCATGCGCTTCGTGTCGTTGACGATGACCTTCTTGTAATGCACCGGCACGCCCATCGTATTGAACGTGGGTACCACCTGTTCGGCCTGTTTGCCGATGACGTCCTTCGGCACGCCGGGACCGGCCGACTCCTGCACGGTGACCGTGGCGCCCACCGGCATGCGCGAGCCCGGGGCGGCGTCACGATACCCCACGAACGCGCCTTTCTCCTTGCCGGAGAACACCTGTTCGGTGGCGGTGCGGAAGCCTTTGACCTTCAATGCGGCGGTCACGTCCGAGGCTTTGACCGCCGACTGTCCCTTGCCGCTTCCGTCCGACGTTGCCACAGTGACGGACGCCGGGTCCGGAAGCGAGCGGCCGCCCCACAGTTCCGACTTCCACGTAGCAAACAGGGCGATACCGGCGATGACCAGCACGGCCAGAATCGCGGACAGCAGGATGACCAACCTGTTCGGTTTGGCGGTTGACGCCGGCATGGCGGAGGCCGTGGCTACGGATGCGGCCGAAGTGATGTCCGACGCAGAATTCGGCGGAGTCGGAGCGCTCATCGCCGGAGCATCCAACAGAGGCGTGGCCGACGATGACGCAATCGGAGACGTTGCAAACGAAGACGGCACGGACGATGTGGGCATGCCATTCGCTGATCCTTGAGATGCAGGAGACGTCGTGACGGAAATCGTCAGGCCCTGCGCACCTCTCGCGGAATCCGGCAGCGGCACCGGACCAGGCACTGCTTGCCGACCGCGTGCGGCAGCCGCCTTCGTCGCAGCCGGGATAGCAGATGCGCCCGAAGCGGCACCGGACGTATCAGATCCCGCCCGCACCGACCTTTTCAGGGGCGAGCCGCACCTGACACAGAATTTATAGCCGTCCTTGTTGGCGGCACCACACTTCGTGCAGAACATCCCTGTCTTCTTCCCCTGAAAATGGCACAATCACTTGCCATTCTAGTGCGCGAGGCCGCGCGGCCCAAGGGACGTGACCCAGGGGAACTTTGAAATGAGCGGACGCGACCACCGTAATCGCGTCCTCCTACCGGGCCTATCTCACAGACCACTAGCATGGACTTCAGTACTGCCCCGACCCCAGTCTCAGCCGCTACAGGAACAGGCTGATGCCGCGACGGGCCATGCAGTAGGCGTTGCCGAGCCATGTATGCCGGGAATTGGGCCAAACGGCGCCGAGCCGCGGCGCGTTCTGGCTCATCCAGATGGACGGCACACGGCCATCGGCCGAACGCGAGCCGAGCAGGTTGAACCCGTTCTTCTCCAGCAGCCATTCCGGGTGCTGCGTGGCGATGGCCAGCCCCTCCTCAAGGGTGAGCGGCAGCCGATCATCGGAATCGATGAGCTTGCGGGCCACGTCCGGCTCGCGGTTGATGTAGCAGGTGCCGGTATGCGGGTCCACCACCAGATAGAACGGCCCCTCCGGCGGCTCGAAGCCGTCCTGCGGCAGGAAGCTGGCGATGTCGCGCGGCGGCATGGTGGTGAATCCGGCCATACGGTTGATGGAGGTTCGCGCGATCAGCGATTCCGGCGACACCAGCTCGCGGGTGGGCACCAGCAGGATGTTCGACCCCAAATCGGATTGCTCCAGCGCCTCAATCAGCGGCCTGGCAAGTGAACGGAACGCTGCTGCGGACATATCGGCCACATCCGGGTATCCCAAGGCCACGATACGGTCAAGCTGCTTCTGCGCCTCTACTGATGCGATAGACATGGTTACCAGCCTAGCGCGTCACCATGTCGGGATGAAGGCCTCCAACGCGCGGACTCGGACCGCATCGGACGGCGGCGCCATTCAACCGTTCAAGCCGGACACCCAAGCGAAACCGGCCCGGCCAAGCATCCGTCTCGGCGGAACATCGATCCACCATGCAGGCCATCATACGGAAGGACGCGCGTCATGAGACCGCCGATTCCGTACCATTGAGAGTTACGTACGAAAACCCATCCATCTGACCCAAGGGGTTGAAATGTCCGAAAAGTTGAAGGTCGGCGTGCTTGGTGCCACCGGCATGGTCGGCCAGCGCTTCATCACGCTGCTGGAGAACCACCCATGGTTCGAAGTGGTCAAGCTTGCCGCGTCCGCGCACAGCGCCGGCAAGACGTACGAGGAGGCCGTCGGTGACCGTTGGAAGATGGAAACGCCGATGCCCGAGTACGTCAAGGGCATGACCGTGGTCGACGGCGACGACGCCGAATCCGTGGCTGCGGACGTCGACTTCATGTTCTCCGCCGTGAACATGCCGAAGGACCAGATTCGCGCCATCGAGGAGCGTTACGCCAAGACCGAAACGCCGGTGGTCTCCAACAACAGCGCGCATCGCTGGACCCCGGACGTGCCGATGGTGGTGCCGGAGATCAACCCGGAGCACTTCGCCGTGATCGAACACCAGCGCAAGCGTCTCGGCACCACGCGCGGCTTCATCGCCGTCAAGCCGAACTGCTCGATTCAGGCCTACACCCCGGCGCTGGCCGCTTGGAAGGAATTCGAGCCGCACGAGGTGGTCGTGAGCACCTATCAGGCGATTTCCGGCGCGGGCAAGACGTTCAAGGACTGGCCCGAGATGGTGGGCAACATCATCCCGTTCATCTCCGGCGAGGAGACCAAGAGCGAAAAGGAGCCGCTCAAGGTCTTCGGCCGTGTGGACGATGCCAAGGGCGAAATCGTGCCGTTTGACGGCCCGCTGCGCATTACTTCGCAGTGCATCCGTGTGCCCGTGCTCAACGGCCACACCGCCACCGTGTTCCTCAACTTCGGCAAGAAGGCCACCAAGGAGGAGCTCATCGACCGACTGGTCAACTACACCTCGCAGGCCGCCGAGCTCGGTCTGCCGCACGCGCCGAAGCACTTCATCCAGTACCTGACCGAGGACGACCGACCGCAGGTCAAGCTGGACGTCGACTACGAAGGCGGCATGGGCGTCTCCATCGGCCGTCTGCGCGAGGACTCGATCTTCGACTGGAAGTTCGTCGGACTCGCTCACAACACGCTGCGTGGCGCCGCCGGCGGCGCGCTCGAATGCGCCGAAATGCTCAAGGCCCTCGGCTACATCACGAAGAAGTAGCGGAAAGCGGCTGGAGCCACATCAGAAAGCCCGTCGCCGCGCCATTGTGGTGCGTAACGACGGGCTTTTTGCGTTTCCGCATTCATGCCGGACAGGACGGCAGAGTGTCAGAACAACGAAGTGTGCATCCCCTCAGACGCTATCCATCTTGCAAGGGAACAACATTCATCAGACTCGCTCACAACACGCTGCGTGGCACCGCCGGCGGCGCGCTCGAATGCGCCGAAATGCTCAAGGCCCGGCGCTATCTGCCTTGCAAAGGGTACATTACCGCTTTCCCGAACAGCTATCTGCCTTGCAAGGGGTACCTCATCCCCCAAACCTGCAGTATCGGACCTGTTCCCGCAACGCCATAATGCCGTTTCGAGGGAGGGCATACTTCGCCATGTACCCCTTGCAAGGCAGATGCCTCTCCGCAGAATCCCGAACCTACCCCTTGCAACGGAGAAAGCCCTCCTCACGGAGGGCTTTCTCATAACAATCGGCATTCGTGTCCCGCATCAGAGGTCCGTCTACAAATTGACTACCTCTCAGACCCGCTGCGCAAAGGCAACTCCGATGACAAGAAGAGCCAAGAACAGTCAGGCTACTGGCGCAGGCCGCCAACGCATCCTTTCCGTAGACTCAGCGGCCGGTGCCGCCATACACCACGGCTTCAATCTGATCGGCGTCAAGACCATAGGCGGTGTGCAACGCCTTGACGGCCTCATTGAGCTGGTCCAGCGGCACCAGAGCGGCGATACGAATCTCGGAGGTGGAGATCATCAGCACGTTGATGCCCTTGTCGCTCAGCGCCTGGAAGAACTTGGCCGCCAGACCGGAGTGGGTCTTCATGCCCACGCCCACCACGGCTACCTTGCCGACGTTGGTGTTCACGTCGAAGGAGTGGTAGCCAAGCTCGTCCTGCTTGTCGAGCAGCACATCCTCCACCTGCTTGACGGTAGATTCCGGCACCGTGAAGGAGATGTCCGCCGTGCCCACCGACGCACCGGCCTGCACGATCATGTCCACGTTGATGCCGGCGGTGGCCAGCTCGGTGAACACCTTGGCGGCCATGCCCGGCTCGTTCGGCACGCCGCGCACGGTGGCGAGCGCCTCGGAACGGTCGTGCGCGATGCCGGAAATCACCGGCGCCTCGGGGCCGAGGTCGGGGAAGAGATCGCCCATGGATTTCGCTTCTTCTTCAGTCATGTCTTGCCTTGTCTTGCTTGGATTTTGCGATTATTTACGTTGTGATTGCGATGATGACGGTCCCACCGAATTACGATGAGTCGCGTTGATTACGGTCGATCCCGCGTCGCGTCATTCATCGTCCGGGGCCAGCCGCCCGGCATCGTCCAATGCCCGGTGGCACATCGACGGCCGATCAGTTCAGGTTCGGCAGTGTGCGCGGGTCCACCCCGTCGGGAACGATCAGCGTGCCCGCGCGGTGGGAGAAGGACGAACGCACATGCAGCGGCATGTTGAAACGCTGCGCGTACTCCACGCAGCGCAGCGCCAGCACTTTGGAACCGCAGGAGGCCATCTCGAGGATGGCTTCGTACCCGATGACCGGAATGCGGCGGGCCGCAGGAACGATGCGGGGGTCGGCGGTGAACACGCCGTCCACGTCGGTGTAGATCTCGCAGATGTCGGCGCCGAGCGCCACGGCAAGCGCCACGGCGGACGTGTCCGAACCGCCACGGCCCAACGTGGTGGCGTCGCCCTTGGCGTTGATGCCTTGGAATCCGGCCACGATGGCCACATCACCCAGCGAGAGGGCGTTCTTCACACGATCAGGCTTGACGGCCTTGATATGCGCCGCACCATAACGGGCATCGGTGAAGAAACCGGCCTGCTGACCGGTGAAGGAGTGCGCGCGCTCACCCTCGGCATGAATGGCCATGGCAAGCAGACTCATGGAGATGCGTTCGCCTGCGGTCATGAGCATGTCCATCTCGCGCTCGGGCGGGTTGGAATCGATACTCAGCGCCTGATCGATGAGATCATCGGTGGTGTCGCCCATGGCGGAGACCACCACGGCTACCTTGTTGCCCTTTTTCTTCGTCTCCACGACGCGCTTGGCCACGCGCTTGATCGATTCCGAATCGGCCACCGAAGAGCCGCCGTACTTCTGCACGATGAGAGCCACTGCTGTCCTTTGTTCTTCTCTTGGGGAATGTTGCGAACATTCTACGCAAACGCAACGATTATACGGACGCCGTCTTCCGCCTCGTGGCACACCGCCGGCATATGGACACAGGGCCGGTTCGGCTGGTATGCCGCGTCAATAATTCGTTGATGAATTCACTGTTCCTCAGACCTGCTTCGCGGGCCAGCTCGTCCTGCAAGTATGGACGCGCCCTGCGCGCAGCGTCCTGAAGCCCCAACAACAATCAACGAGCTCCTGGCGCAGGGCACCAGCTCTCTAGGCGTGGAAAGTACCAACACGGTCTACGTCCCAGGATCCATGTCCCACCACCGTCCTCCCACAGCCAACACATATAGCCGCCCCCGCAAGCCCGCCGCTCTCATCCCTCCCCGTTGATCCACGAATTCAGCAACCTTTCAGCATGATGGCAGAAGCCTTTGCGGCTACCCCATCGTTGCGTACAAGTTCACGCGGTTATATATAAGTACCGGCAAACGAAAACGCACCGGCGGGGTTTCCGCAGAGCCTCATAATTGAACGAACCTTTCTTCTTCTCCTCTTCCTCTCTCGGGGCCCGGCTTCATCACCGGGCCCTTTCCTTTTCATTCCTGCCGCACCGGCTGCGTTTGTGCGGGCGCCTCGAAACGGAGTAACGTTTCGCACAGTGACGTTCGTGCGATGATTCCCATACACGCTCAGGATTGTCTTGCATCGACGGCACGGCTACCGGAAGGACGAAGGATTATGGGTTGGTCTCGCAAGCGCCGCGCAGGCGCCCATGTCGCCTCGCACCGTGCCGGACAACGCACAGCCAACGTCATTGGCTCACAGCGGCACGTTCCGCGCGACACGACCCGGCATGGTGCGCCTCTGCATGACGACGCGGCTTCACCCGGCTTCAACGCCCCGTCGTTCGCCGAAGCCGTCGATATCACCGACCTTCTGGCGGAACGACGCCGACTGCAACGCAACCTGCTGGCGATGCGCATACTCACCGTGGTGCTGTTGGTGGCTGCGGTGGCCGTGGCCTGCTTCCCACTGGTCCTGCAATACCAGTCCGGCCGCGAGTTGGCCGCAACGGCCGCCACCAGTGCCAGGGACGTGGCGAATTGGCCGTATCCGAAGGCCGAGAACGAGCTCAAAGCCGCCCGCGCATACAACCGGACGCTTGCCGATTCGGGACAGCCGGTGCTGGGCGAGGCCGTGGACCCGTTCGCGTCCTCGCAGGGCGGCTCCCGCGCCAGCGGCGAGGATTCCGCCTCGAAGAAAGACAAGGAATACCAGTCACTGCTCGATTCCGGCAACGAGGTGATGGGGACCATCAAGGTGCCGAAGCAGTCCATCGATCTGCCGATCTACCACGGCACCTCCGAGGAGGCGTTGGCCTCCGGCGCCGGTCACCTGTATGGCACCAGCCTGCCGGTCGGCGGCAAATCCACCCACGCGGTGATCACCGGGCACCGTGGTCTGGTGGAGGCGATGATGTTCACCCGTCTGGACGAGGTGCGGAAGGGCGACTTCTTCTACATCGAGGTCATGGGCGAGACGCTGGGTTACAAGGTGGACCGAATTTCCGTGATTCTGCCAGACGATACCTCACAGCTTCGCATCGTGCCCGGCGAGGACCGCGTCACTCTGATGACCTGCACCCCGTACGGCGTGAACACGCATCGTCTGCTCATCTCCGGGCATCGCGTGGCCATCCCGGTGCCGGCGCCGGAACCGAAGGACATCTGGGACGCGCGCAACATCGCCACCGGCGTGACCGCAGGTGTGTTGATAGTCGGATTGGCCGCCGTCCGAATCAGCCAACGACGCCAAATCACCAACATCATCCGACACACCGCCGCCTGGACAGTGTGAGCCGCGCGGACGACGCGAGCCTGTAACTGGCAGGTTCGGCAAAACCGGCGAATTCGGCAGGTTCGTCATGCCGAACCTGTCCGATGCTCGATGCTTCCGGAATGATGGCCATGCGCAGTATCCCTGACGCATCCGTCACATCGCTTCCGTCCACACCGCCCGTAATCCGTATCCGTACCGTACGTATGGCACCGTATCCCCTAGCACATATCCCGTCAGGCTTCGCGGCGACCGGCAAGCGCACGTCCGAGGGTGATCTCGTCGGCGTACTCCAAATCGGACCCCACCGGCAGACCGCTCGCCAGTCGTGTGACCTTGACTCCGGCCGGTCTCAGTAGCTGGGTGAGGTAGCTGGTGGTGGCCTCACCCTCGATGTTCGGGTCGAGTGCCATGATCACCTCGGCGACCTCACCGCTTTCCAGCCGCTTGATGAGCCCGGGAATCTTCAAATCGGCCGGCCCCACGTTGGCCATGGGATTGATGGCACCGCCAAGCACGTGGTACAGCCCGTGGTATTCCCGGGTGCGTTCGATACTCATCACGTCCTTGGGCTCCTCGACGACGCAGATGACCGTGTGGTCGCGACGCGGGTCGGCGCATACCGGGCAGGGGCTGGTCTCACATACGTTGCCGCAGATATCGCAGAACCGTACCTTCTCCTTGACCTCTTCGATGGCCTCCGCAAGCTCGCGCGCCTCATCCTCCGGCTCCGACAGGATGTAGAAGGCGATGCGCTGCGCTCCCTTCGGCCCGATGCCAGGCAGCTTGCCGAATGCGTCAATCAGCCGTTGCACGGCGCCGTCATAGGCCAATGCCATGGTGATGCTCCTTGCTTATATCTCGTATTGCTCATGACGTGTGCGTCTCATTACGGGGGCACGTCGCTTCATCCACGGTCCCGTTTCCGGCTCCTGTGCCAAAGGAACCAGAAATGGAAACGTGCATGCGGCGGTGGGCCCTTTATATTACGCGCACGCCTTATTCCTCGGGCTTCTTTATTCCTCGGGCTTCTTCGCGGCCTGCATGTTGCGCGGGTTCCGGGGGTCGTCGGAGGCGAACTCCTCGACCTTCTTGACCTCGAACATCTTCTTCAGATCCTCCAGACTCATGGCCGTCGCATCGCCGAGCGACTGGTCGTTCATTGAGTATTCGTCCTCGTCCGCCGCGACCTGCGGGCGAACCGGCTGCGGAGAGTCCGCCGAACCATTGCGGTTCCACGAGTCGTTGACGCCATCCGCGCCAGACACGCCCGATTGCGGCTGGGGACGTCCGGAACGGTCCCATTGCGCCGGACCGGCATTCGGCCGCACCTGCGCCTCAGGCTGCGGCTGATTCCACGGATCATCACCCTGTACCGGCGTCGGCGTCGCTTCGGAAGCCATCTCAGCTCGAGGGCTTGCCCCAGACGCGCCTGATTGCGGCTGACTCCACGGGTCGGCAGCTGACGCCATGTTCTGCGGCGTGTTCCATGGGTCGGCTTCCGGGACCTGGCTCGGAGGCCGATGCCACGCATCGACGGCCATGTCATCGTCGTGCGGCGGCTCATCAGCCGGTGGCACGTCCGACCAAGGGTCTCCGGCCCGCCCGGTGGACGCAGCCGCGGACGCGCCAGCGGCCGCCGAACCGTTCCGGTGATCTGCCCCGGGATTATCGGGCCGTGGGAGCACATCGCTCGCGGCAGTCATCTTCTGCTCCGGCACCGCTCCCGACACGAACCCGTCCGCCGCGCCCGCCCGATCGCCCGTCACGGCTTGTCGTACAGGTTCGGCCTGTTCAAACGAACCGTTCCGCCCAGCAGGTCGGACCTGTCCGTCCGACGCATTCCGTCCGTCAGGGGAAGCCTGTTGCGGAGGAACCGCCCACGGATCGATGCCATCGCTGACATCCGGCACCGCCACATGCTTCTTCTCGTGCCGAGCCTGATGCTGATGGGCGACTGGGACGGCGTGCGAATTCGGCTTGGCGCTCGTCACCGGTTTGGCCCATGGGTCATCGGCTGAATCCGCAGCGGGGACCGGCTCGCCCCAACCATCGCCTCCCGCCGCAGGCGCAGCGGCGAAATCTGCCGAATCCGGCAATCCGGTTGTGGCATAACTGGATGTGGAAGGTGTGCTGAACGGCTCGGTCTGCCGGACGGTGAATGCGGTCCCGCCGTCGGCCACCGCTCCCGCACCGCCGTTCACCGGACTTGCGTGACCGGAACCGGCTCGATGACTGTCGTCGGCGTCCTCGGCCTGCCCCTCGGAGGTCTGCTTGCCCGTCTTCGGCTCACTGCCGGAATGCAGTCCCAGACCGACACCCAAGCTTGATGCGGCGAGCCCCGCCTTGGCCAAGGCAATCTGCTGCTTGACCTTGGCGAGCTGATCGGGGCTCATTCGTTTCACCGATTCAACCCGTTCACCGTTCGCCGCGACCGTAGTGGGGGCGATGACCGTGGTGGGGCCGAATTCCTTACGCACCGCGTCCATGACCACGACCGCGGCCTTCTTGCCGCTGTCCGTATCGACGGCGAGCGCAAACGCATGCTGGCTGAGCGGCTTGTCGAAGGTCAGGGACAGGCACGGAAGCCCCTTGCGATTGAGACCGAACTTTACGGTCGGCACCTTGTTCCGGGACACATATTCGCGGATGCCCTCCGGCAACGCAGTCACTGCGGCATGCCACTTTTCGTCCGGCGTGCGGTTGTCTGCTGCGGAACCGGCGACAGGCGAGGTCGGCCGTCCCGCAGCCCCTCCGGCAACCGGCTGAACCGGCTGTGACGGAGCAGCCGCGCCTGCGCCGGCCATACCCGGCGCAGGAATTGTCTGCGCGCCGGCGGACCATCCAGCAGGTTCCTGAGCCCGCCCCGGCATCTGGACCTGACCCGCATTCGCGGCGGCCGTCTGCACCGGTGCCGTCCGCACGGCGCTTTGTCCTGTAGCACCCGGCGTCCCGGTACCTTGGCCACCGCCGGCATTCGGCGCGGTCGATGCGTTCCCGGCGAAATGGCTGGTCGGCGAACCACCGGAATTTCGGTTGCGCTCGGCACCCGAGAATCCACCATGATTGGCTCCCGCGAAACCGCCGCGGGATGCCCCGGCGAACCCACCGGAGGTCTTGGCGCCCGATTCCTGCGCTCCCGCCCCAGCCGCTGCAGCACCGCCAGCCAAAGTACTGGCTGGCGCGCCCAACGCAGCGGCACCAGTGCCGCCCGCGCCCGGCACGGCGACGGTGAATCCCGACTCGCTTCCCGCCAACAACCGGGCGGCCAGCAGTTCCAGCCTCATGCGCGGTGAAATGGCACCGGTCATCGACCCCAGCGTGGCATTGATGATGTCCGCCATTGCGGTGAGCGCCCCCAAGCCCAACGCCTTGGCCTGACGGTGCAGATCATCCATGTCTTCAGCCTCGGCGGTGTCGGACAGTACGGATTCCGCGCGGTCTCCGGCCAGCGTCAGCACCAGCAAATCGCGCACCCGCGCCAGCAGATCCTCCACGAATCGTCTCGGGTCGAAACCGCCGACCACGACCTTCTGAATCACGCCGTACAGCGCCTCGCCATTATGTCCGATGACCGCATCGACGGCCTCGCCAATCAACGCCTCCGGGGTGAAGCCCAGCAGCGCCACCGCCGCATCATGGGTGATGACCCCCTCGACGGAACCCACCATGAGCTGATCCAGTACCGACAGCGTGTCTCGCACGGAGCCGCCGCCGGCGCGCATGGCAAGTTTGAGCACACCGGGTTCCGGCGTGATCCCCTCCTTGCCGCAGATCGTCTCCAGATACGGGCCCATGACCTCCTGCGGCACAAGGCGGAACGGATAGTGATGGGTGCGCGAACGGATGGTGCCGATCACCTTGTCGGGCTCAGTGGTGGCGAAAATGAACATCACATGCTCGGGCGGCTCCTCGACGATCTTGAGCAGCGCGTTGAAGCCCTGCTGCGTCACCATGTGCGCCTCATCGAGGATGAAGATCTTATAGCGGTCACGGGCGGGGGCGAACCCTGCACGTTCACGCAGTTCACGGGCATCATCGACGCCATTGTGCGACGCCGCGTCGATTTCGACCACGTCAATGGAACCCGGCCCTCCAGTGGCCAAATCCTTGCAGCTCTCACACTCGCCACACGGATGCGACGTCGGGCCCTTAGCACAGTTGACGCAACGCGCCAGAATACGGGCCGAACTGGTCTTGCCGCAGCCGCGGGGACCGGAGAACAGATAGGCATGCGTGAGCTTGCCCTCATCCAGGGCGCGCATCAGCGGAACCGTGACCTGGTCCTGACCAATCACACCCGCGAAGGTGTCCGGACGATAGCGACGATATAGTGCAAGTGCCATACCTACTAACCTACCTTGTCCCCTACATTGAGATTTGCCCGAGCCATTCCAAACCCTGTCACGGCGTCCCGGCCACGACGACATGGCCACGACGGATATCCGCCGGACCAGCTGGGCCACCGGAACCGCCCGTCCCTGAGACCACCCGTTCACGGAACGACTGTGCACGAGACCGACCGTTCATGGAACTGGCCGCGCACGAAACCTCTATTCCACAGAACCGCCCGTCCCGGAGCCACGGAAGAACCGCCGCCCCCGCCAAGCACGACAAGTATTAACATAGTGTCAATACCGTCCGGAAGGTAGGAGCAATCATGAGCGAGATTCTCGAGGAGCGTCAAAACACCCGCGGCGACGCCCGCCGCGAAGCCATCGTGCAGGCCGCCCGAGCCATCTGCTTGGAGAAAGGCTTCTCCCGCATCACCGTCTCCGACATAGCCAGCGCGGTCGGCATGACGCGATCGCTGTTCTACCACTACTTCAAGGGCAAGGACGCCGTCGCGGACGCGGTGCTCGATGACGTCATCGATGAGATACTCACCAAGCTGGAGCGCTGGAACCAGACCCGCGAAACCGGCAACATCAACAAGGCGCTCGACGACATCGTCCGCCTGCTGCGCGCGCTCATCGCGGACGAAAGCCCGTTCTCGAACCGGATGATCCAAGACGGCAACGCCGAACTGTACATCAAGTTCATCGACAGGGCCGCCGACCGCATCGCCGACTACATCGCGCAAACCACCGTTCGTGACTTCGCGCAGAAGCACGGACTGCCCATCGCCAACATTCACGAGACCTTCTTCGCCCTGATCGTGGGGCTCATCTCACTGGTCCGTTCGCATCCCGATGTCAACGATCAGACCATCAAGCAGGTCATAGCCCAGACGCTGCATATCGAAAACTACATCGCCTGAGCCGGGCGCCCCAACCGGCACCTATACGAATCGTCCCGTGAGCGGGTCACGACCATCCCGGACGATGGCGTCGTTCACCTGCTGCCGATCGTCAATGCCCTGCGCAGCTACGGCCGGCGGCACCAGCACACGCAAGGCTCGGTCCTCCGCCATGACACGAACCGGCAGGTGTCCGACATACTCGCCATCCGCCATCAGCAGCGGCGGCTCATCGCCATCCTGGGCACGGGTGATTTCAATCTCCCGCACGCGATGCCAGCCGAACACGCGGGAAGCGAGCAACCGCCCGTTGTAGGCGTTGGACACCGCCACCGCGCACTCACCGACATTCGGCACATGGTCCATCCACACCAGATCCAGCAGACCGTCCGAGAAGCACGAATACGGCGATACCTCGATGCCGCCTCCGATGTGCCGCGAATTCGCCACGGTCAGCAGCGGCGAGATGATGTCCCGCTCATCCGTGGAACCGTCCGCCAACGTGGCTTTGACGTGGTATCCATAACGCTTCATGCGGGTGAGTTCCACCAATACCGCCGCGAAATACCGTAACGAACCATTCGGCAGATGCGAATGATTGGCACGATCGTTGATGCTGGCATCGATTCCGCAGGAGAGCATGCCGGCATAGTAACGATCTATGGGATATGCAGGGGCTCCGCCCTCCTCCTCGGATTCGTATTCGTCGCCTGTGGTCGGGTCGACCGCGCGTCCGCCGTCCAGCGAGACCACACGTCCCATGTCCACGTCAATGGTCGAACCACATACGATCGCACCGACGATGCCCTCCACCGCGGTCTCGATACGGTTGACCGGCAGTTCGAGCCCGCGCGCGAAATCATTGCCCGACCCCATGGCCACCACGCCCAATGGTTTGCCGCTGCACCCCACGGCGTTGGCTCCCAACGCGATCATGCCATCGCCGCCGACCACCACCAGATAGTCGTACTCATGCGCACGCTCCCGCGCCTGTCTCAGAGAATCGTCGAAACTGTCTCCGGTGATGTCGATGACCGAGAAGCCGTGCGTTGCACCCGCCTGCTCCAGCAATGCGAGCACCTGCGCGTCCACTTTGGCGCCACGGCCTTTATCCGAAGTGGGGTTGCCCACCATGGCCACGACGCGGCAGCGTTCGTTGCGTTCATTCATATCATCACCTTAACCAATATCGGTCCTGGCCCGCCAGAGCGACGCTCCTCATCCACTGCGCCTTATCTCACATACCGGTTCATCAGACCTCTCCTTCCCGGCAGTCCACCGGCCCGGCGCGGGCCCGGTACTCCACGCTGGGAGCAATCGGTACCTTGGTAGCCACCGCGACGGCGACCCATACATCGTCTTCCTCGGTAACGCAATCGGCAAGCATGGCGTCGTTCGCCATAGCCGCATCAAGGGCAAGCGCACATGGGTCGGCGGCGTTCCCATGCCAAGCCGCATAGGCGGCCGAGAACGCCGTCAAATCCGCCAAGGCACGCGCCTGCTGCTGGCAGATGAGGAGATTGCTCACAGATGCGACGACCGCCAACGACACTCCGGCCATCAGCACCACTATGACGCCGGCCATGGTGCCCGACCCCTCTTCGAGACTGTCCAATCGCCTCATCATCCCGTTCCTTCGCTCATATCTTGTGGTCGCATACGCCATGCAGGACGGATATGCGACCACGACCGGTAACAATACGGTCACCGCGACGGCGGCAACCATGACGTAGCAGCCATTGCGACAGCGGTACGCCACTTTCGTCATTGCAGAACGGCGACCGCCTCCCGCTTGATTCTGGTAGGTGTCAGATTCAGCGGCCCCGGCAGTACCGGACACTCGACCAGAACGCGCGCCGACCGGCTCTCGCGCTGCACGGACGCAGCGACACCGTCTCCTGCTATGTCCGCAGCCACCGCTCGGGCCGCCGCCGCGTCTTCGGATACGACGAATTCGCGTGCGGCAGCCGCAGCGGCGCTATGACAGTCCATGGATACCGAAACCACACGGCCCAAGGCCAGCAATAAGGAGGCTATGACAATGACGCTCGGCAGCACCATGGAGAACTCGGCGGTGGCCGACCCACGCTCCCACCATGAGGATGCTCTGGCGGAGCCGGCAGACACGGAATCGTGCCCCATCCGTCCTGGTCGCTTCAACGGCATGACATCGGGCGATCCGTTTCGGCTTTTCGGCGGCCATCGCGCACGCCGCCGGCATGCTTCTTCCGTAATCATGAGGGTCATCCCACGTTCAACGCCTTCTTGACGATGTTCGTCAGCAGCGTCTTGATGGCGTCCGACTTCAGCACGGTGACCAACAGGGCGGCAAAACCCGTGGCGGCGATCAGCACCACCGCGTATTCGGCAGTGGCCGCGCCTTCCTCGGGTTCCGCGGTCAATGTGCGCATACGTGCATCCAGCACACAGATACGCTCATAGGCTTTGGCTCGAAGTGCCGCCAATCCGGCCCTTCCACGGGCGAATGGACCGGCGTAATCATCGACGATGAGGGGAGCTGGGGAGGTCATGGCGTTCGTTCCTTTCGTTGTGGAGCAGCCGTGCCGGCGCCTGCATGACCGCTCGGGTGGATGATGTGGCCCCCGCACCGGAAACGGCACGGGGTGCTTCCACTGTGTGTGATTGGGCTGCGTCTTTTGCAAGGAAATCGGGTATGTGGTTCCAGCTTGTCGAGTTATCCACACCTCGGCATGTCGTCCACCGACAATGTGGATAACCGAAGAGGACGCTGGTGGCCTGCGCCAGAAACTCGTTGCGAATTCACTACCTCTCAGGCCCACTTCATGGACCAGCTCGTCCTGCAAATATGGAGCGCACTGCGCGCAACCTGCCGGCTCGCACGTTGCCCACCAACAGCTCCGCTGTTTGCTTCACGGCAATGTCCTGATAGGGGGAGTAATAGCATTATGGGCCAACTCGCCTAGACGCAGTCGTCACATCACGAACGAGACTATGGCGGGAATGATACCGATCAGCACGAAGGCCGGCAGGAAGCATAAGCCCGTGGGCATCAACAGCTTTACGGACAGGCTCGCCGCATGGCGCTCTATGGCCGCGCGCTCATCCCGGTCCCATTGTTCGATGGCGGCATCAAGACGTATGCCGGGAGCATCGCCATGGTTCCACGAGGATTCCAGTGCGGCCCGTACCAGCGACAGCGTCTCGCACGCCTTGCGGCCTTCATCCGTGTCACGACGCATCACATGATGTCGGTCATTCGATTCGCCAATTGTCCCAATCGTCACGACGCCCCATGCGTCCGCCCAGGAGGCTCCACGATTGAGCGCGGCGCCGACTCGCTCCATGTCGCCGCCGCATTCGCCACCTATGGCGCGCCCAACGGATTGCAACGTTCCGGGGATGGAGGCACCTTCACATAACGCGACCTGGACCATGCGCAGGACAAGCATGGTCCAGGATGATCCGGCATCAATGTTCGTGCGCCCATACGCGGACACATCCAGACGCCCGGCAGCACCGCCACGCATGCTGTGCATCCAGACCGCAATGGCCGCACAGCATGCCGCAGCGACGGGCCATGCGGCACTCATCCCGAATCCCCTTTCATCAACGCCCGCATCCATGCCAGCCCGGCTATATAGCAGCAGCCTCCCAGCATCAGGCAAACCAGTCCCCGACCGTCCGTCAGCAGGAAGCCCATCGGATGTGAACCCATCAATTCACCCAGCAGCACCGTCGCCGCAGGAAGCACGCTCAGCAGACCGACAGTCGCCTTGGGCACGGCGAACGCCTGCGCGGTGAGCTGCTGCATCAAACGCATCTGACGATAGGCGTCAAGCACCGCTTCCAGACACGGCACGATCCGGCATCCAAGCTCGTCACTGAGCCGCGCCGCTGCGGCGACGCCGGCTGCGGCATGTCCCGACTGTTCCCGCGACTCATCGTTCAGACGGCAATCGTCGAACACTGCTTCCAGCTGACGCATGGTGAGCTTCCGAATGGCGAATCTTCCGCCGGACTGTTCCTCGAACGCTTCCAACATGGTGCCGCCGCCCTTCATGCGAGCGATGGCCGAAGCGATGACCTGTGCGATGCCGACGCGAGCCGACGCGCCGTACCGGCCTTTACTGTGGGTGCCGGGACTCCGCCCGCCTAGAGGACCGGCGACAGCACGACGAGCACTGACCTCGGCACCATGACCGGGCGGAAGGCAGTGTTCCAATCTTGCCACCGCACGCGATCCTCCGGACGGCCACAGCACAACCGCCAATGCCACCATCAACGCACACCACATCGGTCAGCCGCTCCATCGTGCAAGGAAACGTTCCCATTCCGGAGCGCGCCATGGAGCTCCCGAGCCGTCCCATACAGCCAACGGCACTCCGGCAAGACCGGCTCGCGATGCCTGCAATCCACCAATCTGAGCGATGCGACGACGACCGTTGACCCGTTCCAAATGCAGCACCGCATCGAAGGCTCCAGCGGCCAGCATGGCCATGGCCTCCGGTGCCACGCCGGCAAGCAGCCCCAAGGAGACCATACGCGCCGGGACCCGCTCCACGCCGTCGGCATGCAGCGTGGTCAGTCCGCCACGATGCCCGGAGTTGAAGGCCCGCAGCAAGTCCACGATCTCCTCACCACGGCACTCGCCCAAAACCACACGATCCGGCCGCATGCGCAATGTCGCTTTGGTCAGTTCCGGCAATCCAACGGCGCCCACGCCTTCGACATTCGCCTCGCGCGCCACCAGCGACACATGATTGGCATGGCCTACATCACCCAGCTCGCGAACCTCCTCGACGGTGACGATGCGCTCGTCGGCGTCGCATTCGGCCAGTAAGGCCTTGGCCAGCGTGGTCTTCCCCACGCCGGTGCCGCCAGTGATCAGCAGGGTGGCCCTGTTGCGTACCAATCCCGTCAGCAGCGTGAACCAAGGCGCCGGGAACATGCCGGACTGCCCCAGCGTCCACAATGACGTTCCGGACCTGTCCGGGAATCGTATGGAAATCGCCGCTCCCTGCGGCACCAGCGGTGCGATCACCGCGTGGACGCGGATGCCGTCCACACTGGCGGCGTCCGCGATTGGGCAGGCGTCATCCAGCCTTCGCCCGAGTTGCGCGCACAGCTGGACGGCATATTCCCGCACCACCTGAGATGACCGAAACGGCACCGGCAGCCGATGCTCATGCATGCCGTCCCCTCGGTCGGCCCAAACCCGGCCGTCGCAGGTGACCGCCACGTCCGTGACGCGCGCGTCTGCGGCCAATCCTTCCAGCAGACCGAAAAACAGGGTGCCGTGAACCGTGCCATTAACCGGGCCATTCATAAGGTCACCAATCCGGTTCCGTGGCCGCATGCGTGGGCCGGATGGTCTGCTCAATCGCATCGGCCAACAGATTAATGGCTTTGCGGCTTCCTTTGGGAATCGATCGGATGCCTAATCCTTCCAAAACATCGCCGCACAATCCCGCAAAGGGACGAACGGGACCGAGAACCGTGGCGGTCAGGTAATCCTCCGCTTCGGGGACGCCCACCTCTCCCCGGCCGCGGGGCTTGCCGCGAGGCAGGACCCCCACGATACGAGGCGTCGGGCATCCCCACGAGTCCAACCGCATCCTATGGGTCTTGGCTCTGGCCAGTCCTATGACGGAAAGCTCCGCCGCCACGATGTGCATGGAGGAACGCAAATCATTGACCGTTTCGACCAGACCGCCTTGTCCGGCGTCCACGATGACCACATCATTGGCCTGAGCCAAGGCGCGAACCGCCGCCTGCACCTCCCACCAGTCAGGCTGGCGGGCGTTCCAGGGATCATATGGCAGCACACGAACGCCTTCCCACGTCAACAGATCGTGGTTGAGCGCGGTGCCCTCGATGTAGCCGAGCGGAGCTTCGACCTGGCTGAAGCGAAGACCCGACTCGCGTTCCACACCGAGCAGCAGATCGAGGCAGCCGCCCACGAAATCGGCATCCACCAACGCGCAACTGCGGCCACGCTCCATCAGCGCCCAAGCCAGCATGGCAGACATGACGCTCAGACCTATACCGCTGTGGCCGGCGGTCATCGTCACGATGTTCTGGAATGTGGTGTCTATGGCGAGCGCTCCGGCAGGGGCATCCTTGGAACGTTTGCGTTCGCAGGAGGCCAACGGTTTGGGAGGCGGCGTGTAATAGCGAAGCGAGGGAGATGGTGCTTCGTCCGCAGGCAATGGGACGCCTGGAGGGGCCAACGCCGGCGCACTCATCCGACGTGCCGCATGGGGTGTGGTGTTGCTGGTCATGGGCCGATTGAACCGTAACGTCCCTAGCCGGTTCAATCCGGAACGGGCAATGTGGTTCCAGCTTGCCGGGTTATCCACAGCCCAGCATGTCGTCCACAGCGCATGTGGATGGGTTCGCCGGCTCGTGAACGCACGCCATGCCGGACCGGTCGGCGATAATAGCGGCAGCAGGGTGGATACGAGCAACAGGGGCCGGTGGAACGGGCATCCCAGCTCATCGCCGGATTCGGCCCGCGAAACGGACAGTAAATACACGCGGCCTGGAACGGTACGTACGAGTCTTGGGACGGTAAATACGCGAACTGACGAAGGTCACGCGTACTTACCGTCCGTTTGAGGCCTCCCAGGGACTGTATGTACGTGACTGCCTCGTCATCCCGCATACTTACAGTGAGTTTCAGTGGGCTTCGAACCTCTCGGGGACGGTAAGTACGCAGGCAATGTACGCGGGCGCCCAGTCATTACGCAAAAAGCCCCGACCCATCCCGCTGAGGGACCGGGGCCATACGACCGCCAGCCACACAACCATCAACCGACCGTCAGACGGTTGGCGACGTCACCTGTCGAATCGTCACTTGTCGAGATGTTCGATGCCGGATTCCATAACGTCGAGCTGGGAATCGGTCACCGGCTGTTTCTTGCCGAACTTAGCTTTGAACAGACCGATGATGGTCGGCGCGAGCGAGACCAGCAGGATGAGCACGATCACCAATTCGAAATGATCCTGCACGGCTGGAATGTTGCCGAAGAAGTAGCCCAGCAGCGTGAACAGCGTGGACCAGCACAGACCACCCAGCACCGAGAATGGGGTGAAGCGGCTCCAGCGCATGCCCGAGATACCGGAAATGAACGGCATGAACGTGCGGATGAAGGGGAAGAAACGGCCAAGGAACACGGCCAACGGGCCCCACTTCTCGATCATGTGCTCGGTTTTGGCGATGCGCTCCGGCGTCATGGCCTTCACCTTGCCGGACTGGATGATGCGGCGGCCGAAGAAGTGGCCGATGAAGTAGTTGCACTGGTCGCCGATGATCGGCGCGCACCACACCACCGGTAGCAGCCAGAACAACGGCAGAGCGGCCTTGCCGGTCGCCGCATCGGGCGCGGCGAACACGCCGGCCGCGAACAGCAGCGAGTCGCCGGGCAGGAACGGGAAGAACACCACACCGGTCTCGATGAAGACGATGAGGAAGATGAAGCCCAACGTGGGAGCCACGCCCATGGCAATCCAGCCGGCAATGGCGGCACGCGGGTCCTTCAGCAGCTCGAGGATGAAATTGACAAAGCCCATGTGATTCCTAAAGAGTTGAATTCCGTAATGTACTCACGCCTTATGGTCATTACCGGCATAACGGCGCGCAACGGCGTCCGGAGACCGACAACCAAGGGGTAAATCATCCCCTACCCTACCAGCGGGGCCGATACAGCCGACGACTCCACTGAAATCTGCACAGTTTTAGTGGTCTGTCTCTTAAATAATTAAGGGCTTCAACTTCTGTCTCTTCCCCAGTCAACTTCGCTGACAGCCCGTCCTGCCTAAGGACGCACTGCGTGCGCGGCATGCTGGCTCACCTGTCGGCTCGGCGCCGCCTACAAACAGCTCTGCTGTTTGCTTCACGGCAACGTCCCGTCAGAGGGAGACAACACCACTCAAACAATTACGAGACAGACCACTAGGACCCGGCAGTCTGGTGTTGATACCGGCGTGGCACTGGCATGTCAGCCGGTATCAACACAACGATCAGGCCTCCAGACGCCTGCGGACGAACTCGTCCAACGCGGCGGCATCGATGCCGTCATAGGAATCGATGGAGGCGAATTGGCCGAGACCGGAGGTGTCGGTGCGAATCCAGCCGGTCTGCGCAATGAGCGTGGCACCGGAGGCGGCACCTGCCTTCAGGCCTACGGCTGAGTCCTCCAACACCACGCATTCGCCCATATCCTCCGGGGCGATGCCGAGCTTGGCGGCCGCAGCCAGATAGGGGGCGGGGTTCGGCTTGTGCTCGTACGGGTCGTCACCGCATACATATCCGGCGAACAGACCGTCGGACTGTTTCATGATGTTCTCCGCCATGCGCCGCGGCGAGGTGGTGACCAGCATGGAGGGGATGCCGGCCTCTTTGAGCGAGCGCAACACGTCCAGCACGCCGGGAATCCACGGCAGACGCCTGACCTCGGCCTGGAACACGTAGTCCTTGAGCTGCACATCGATCTCCTCGACACTGAGCGTGCAGCCACGCTCGATCATATGCTTTGCCACATTGGGCACAGGCGTACCGGAGACGGACCATCCGAGCTCTTCGGTCCATTCACCGCCATTGGCATGCGCAATCTCGATTTCGCCGTCATGCCAGAGCGGCTCGGAATCGATAAGCGTGCCGTCCAGATCCCAGAACACAGCCTTGAGCAGCATATTGCCTCCGTACATGGTTGAACGCCGGTTGTTTGCTGCTTCTATCTCACCAACTCCGCAAGACAGCCCGTGGCAATGACGCCGCGCATTGGTGTCCTGCGTCAGAAGTTCGTTGATTATATCGTTGGCTCCCCTTGTCGGACGTTGCCGTGAAGCAAACAGCAGAGCTGTTTGTAGGCAACGTGCGAGCCGATAGGCGAGCCAGCGGAACACGCGCGAAGCGCGTCCGGAATTGCGGGGTCGTTGCAGTGAAACAAACAGCGGAGCTGTTTACCGGCAACGTGCGAACTGACAGGCGAGCCAGCAGAATACGCGCGAAGCGCGTCCGTAATTGCAGGACGAGCTGGCCCGCGAAGCGGGACTGAGGGGCAGTCAATGAATTATGACGCGGCATATAGCGGTCTGTCTCTTTAATAGTTGAGGGCTTCAGCCTCTGTCTCTCCCCCAGTCAGCTTCGCTGACAGCCCCCTCACCAGAGCCAGCACCACTCAGACAATTACGAGACAGGCCACCGGTCTGTCACCAGCCCCACAGCACCATCGACTTGGAGTCGTCAGCGTAGGGGGCTTCCTCGGCGGCAAGGCCCCCTTTGTCGGCACGGTTCGACGGGGATGCGGGGCGACCGGGAAGTTCGCGGGTCTCACGACGGATGGCGTTACGCCACAGTCTGGCGCGATTGGAACGCTGGACTTCCACGATGTTGCCGTCACGGCCTGCGGCGAAGACGCTTTCCCCACCGGAGGACTGCATACGTTTGACTTCGCGGCGCAGCTGCCGGTTCTCCTCTTCGAGGGACAGGATGCGCGCGATGCCGGAAAGGTTGATGCCCTCGTCCTGACTCAGCCGTTGGGCGCGGGCCAGACGGGCGATATCCCGCAGACAATACCGCCGGGCACCGCCATCGGTACGCTGCGGACGCACCAGATTAAGACGGTCGTATTGGCGAAGGGTCTGCGGGTGGATGCCGGCCAATTCGGCCGCCTGACCGACGGTGAAGATGGGGAGCTCGATGTCGAAGCCCACGTCATCCGCACCGTCCAGATCGGCGCGACCCATGACCAGCGCGGTGGCGCACATGGCGTAGAGCTGCCGTACCTGATTGGCTCGTGCCATGATGCACCTCCTTAATGTGCGTTTACGTTAGGCAAGGGTGGGACGCTGATGAGTGTCCCACCCCGGTCTTGCAGGCCTTGTGCAACGGCAGCATCCGGGTGGGACGCTCACGCCGCCCCGGTCTTGCCAGACTTGTCGTGCGAGCCGGCTTCCTCATCGGAGGGAGCCGGCTGACGGCTACGGCCCTGGCGGTTCAGCCAGCTCAACGCTTCGGTCCGACGGTCCGTCGGCTCAGCGGCCCGGCTGCGCTTCAGCCCGGCGGCTCAGCGGGCGAGATAGTCGCCGGCCTTCTCGTCGAATTCCTTGGCGACGTGCTTGAGCATGAGGCCCGGCTTGGCGGGCACCATGATCTGCACGCGGCCAATCAGGTCGCCCGGCTGGTTGCCGCGCTGGACGCCCAGTCCGGCGAGCCTGAGCTCGGTACCGGAACTGGAGCCTGCCGGCACCTTGAAGGTGACCGGGTTGCCATCGATGTCCTTGGCCTCGACCTTGCCACCGGACACGGCCTCGCCCACGGTGACGGGCAGATCCATGATGATGTCCGAATCACGCATCGCGAAGGTCTCGTCCGGCTTGACGGTGACGTGCAGGTACAGATCACCGGCCGCACCGCCGTTGAGCCCCGGCTTGCCCTTGCCGGCCAGCTTGATCTTCTGACCGTTGTGGACGCCGGCAGGCACATGGGCCTTGAACTTCTTGCCGTCCACGGACAGGGACACGGTGGCGCCCTTCACCGCCTGACGCAACGTCAGGCTGATCTTGGAATTACGGTCGTCGCCGCGCTGCGGGCTCGGCGCCTCCTCGTAGCTATAACCGCCGGCATTGCCGTAGGACTGACCGTACGGGCTGCCGCCACGGCCTGCGGCACCGCCGAACATCGAGAAGATGTCGTTGATGTTGGGATTGCCGCCGCCCGAGGTGGAGAAACGGATGCGGGAGCCATCGCCGCCCATGCCCGAGGCATTGCCGAACATGGAACCGAAGATGTCGGAGAAACCGGAGGCGTCGAAGCCGCCGGCGCCGGAACCACCGGCGAAGCGGGCACCGCCCATGCCGAACTGGCGAATCGCATCGTACTTCTGCCGTTCGCTCTTGTTGCTCAGCACGTCGTAGGCTTCGGAGATGTCCTTGAACTTCTCCTCCGCCTCCTTGGTCTTGTTGAGGTCAGGGTGGTACTTACGGGCCAACTTGCGGTAGGCCTTGGTGATGTCGGTCTCGGTGGCGTCCTTGGAGACACCAAGGACTTTGTAGAAGTCTTTATTCAGCCATTCATTCTCAGCCATGCATGTCTCCTTTCTTGAAAGTCTGTATTAGTGAAGTGCTTAGTGCTTTGGGAAGCACTAAGCACTGTGGATGTTTGAGCCGCCTGAAGGGAATCAGTTCTGCGGGGATGCGACCACCACTCGGGCGGCGCGGATGACGCGGTCGCCGATGCGGTAGCCGGCTTCCACCACGGTGTCGACGGTTTCCTTCTCGGCATTCGGGTCCGGCTTGTGCAGGATGGCGTCGTGCCTGGTCGGGTCGAAGGCCTCACCCTTCTCGCCGAACTTCTCCACGCCGAACTTCGCGAAGGCCTTGTCGATCTTCGTGGCGACGGCCTTGAACGAATCGTCCATCTCGCTGTGCTCGCGGATGCGGTCGATGTCGTCAAGGGCCGGCAGTAGCGCAGTCAGCACGTCGATGATGCCGTGCTGGCGGAAGCGCTCCTGCTCACGAGTGGCGCGGTTGCGGTAGTTGATGAACTCCGCACGCTCGCGCTGCAGGGCCTCGAGGTAGTCGGCGGCCTCCTTCTTGGCCTTGCCAAGCGGGGTCAGGGTGTCGTCGGATGAGGCAGACTCGGCGCCGGTCGAGGCGTTGGTTTCGGCTTGCGCCGGCTTCTCTCCCTTAGCCGAGGCATTCGCCGCGCCGGCTCCCTCACCAGAGGGGGCCGCGGAAGCGGCGGCTCCGTCATGAGTTGAAGCCGAATCAGTGGAGGTGGATTCGGGCTTAGCTGGGTCCGCAGCATTCGCCGCGGAGGTGGAGGATGCCGACTGATCGGCACCCGTAGAGGCGGCCGTGCCGGCCGTGGACAGGTCGTCCGCGTCCGGCAGGTCGTTCAGGTAGTCGTCCTTGTTGAACTCGGACATCACTTGTTGCCCTTGTCGTCATCGTCGTCCACGACCTCGGCCTCGACGGTGTCGTCGTCGGACGAGGAGGAACCGGCGGAAGCACCGGCACCAGCCGCGCCGGCCGCGCCAGCGCCAGCAGCGGCACCGGCAGCACCCTCGGCGCCCTGCTGGGCGTAGAGGACCTGACCGATCTTCTGGGCGGCGGTCATCAGCTCGGTCTGAGCGGTCTTGACCTTCTCGACGTCGTCACCCTTCAGGGACTCCTTCAGGGCGTTCACCTTGTCGGTGACCTCCTTGACGATGTCGTCGGAGAGCTTGTCCTTGTTGTCGTTGACGAGCTTCTCGGTGCTGTAGGCGAACGCCTCGGCCTGGTTGCGGGTCTCGGCATCCTCCTTGCGCTTCTTGTCCTCGGCCTCGTGAGCTTCGGCCTCCTTGACCATGCGGTCGATCTCGTCCTTCGGCAGGCCGGAACCACCGGTGATGGTCATCGACTGCTCCTTGCCGGTGCCCTTGTCCTTGGCGGACACGTGCACGATGCCGTTGGCATCGATGTCGAAGGTGACCTCGATCTGCGGGACGCCACGCGGAGCCGGAGCGATACCGGTCAGCTCGAAGGTGCCCAGCGGCTTGTTGTCACGAGCGAACTCACGCTCACCCTGGTAGACCTGAATCAGCACGGACGGCTGGTTGTCCTCGGCGGTGGAGAAGACCTCGGAACGCTTGGTCGGAATGGCGGTGTTACGGTCGATGAGCTTGGTCATGATGCCACCCTTGGTCTCGATGCCGAGGGACAGCGGGGTCACGTCGATGAGCAGGACGTCCTTGCGGTCGCCCTTAATGACGCCGGACTGCACGGCGGCGCCGACGGCCACGACCTCATCCGGGTTCACGGACTGGTTCGCTTCCTTACCGCCGGTCAGCTCCTTGACGAGCTCCTTGACGGCGGGCATACGGGTGGAACCACCGACGAGCACCACATGGTCAATGTCGCTCACGGAGATGCCGGCGTCGTGCAGCACGTTGTTGAACGGCGTGCGGCAACGACCCAGCAGATCGGAGGTCATTTCCTCGAAGTGCGCACGGGTCAGGGTCTCGTCCAGATGCACCGGGGTGCCGTCAGGGGTCATGGCCAGGTACTGCATGGAGATGCTGGTGCTGGTCGAGGAGGACAGCTCCTTCTTGGCCTGCTCGGCGGCTTCCTTCAGACGCTGCAGGGCGATCTTGTCCTTGCTCAGGTCGACGCCGTACTTGTTCTTGACCTCGGAGACCAGCCAATCGATGATCTTCTGGTCCCAATCGTCGCCACCGAGGTGGTTGTCGCCGTTCGTGGCCTGCACCTGAATGGTGGAGAAGCCGTCGTCATCCTTGCCGATCTCCAGCAGGGAGACATCGAAGGTGCCGCCACCGAGGTCGAAGACCAGGATGCGCTCGTCTTCCTTGCCCTTCTCAAGACCGTAAGCCAGAGCGGCGGCGGTCGGCTCGTTGATGATGCGCAGGACGTTCAGGCCTGCGATCTTGCCGGCGTCCTTGGTGGCCTGACGCTGAGCATCGTTGAAGTATGCCGGGCAGGTGATCACGGCGTCCGTGACGGGCTCGCCGAGGTACGCCTCGGCGTCCCTCTTGAGCTTCATCAGAATCTGAGCGGAAATCTCCTGCGGGGTCCACTTCTTGCCGTCGATCTCGACGGTCCAGTCGGTGCCCATGTGACGCTTGACGGAGGAGATGGTGCGCTCGACGTTCGTCACGGCCTGGCGCTTGGCCACCTCGCCGACGAGAATCTCGCCGGACTTGGAGAACGCGACCACGGACGGCGTGGTGCGGGCGCCCTCGGCGTTCACGATGACGGTGGGCTCGCCGCCTTCCAGCGTTGCGATGCAGGAATTCGTAGTACCCAGATCGATACCAACTGCACGTGCCATAATGTGTGCTCCTTTGTTCTTGTTATTCGTTCTTACGTTCTTTCGCCCAAGTTCCGAACCGGTCGTCTCTTGGACCTTCCAAAACTTGAGCCTACACCACTCAACTTTCCGACGGCAAGTTCTATTCCCAAATTCGCCACAAAAAGTTGAGCGTGTCGCACTCAGGTTTTATGAAACGAACCGACGCACACGGGCGGCAACAGCCACAAGCAGCATCGCCGCGGCCAGCACGACCACCGAGAGCCCCGCTGATCGGCTGGTCTCCTCAATCGCCTCGGCCGTCTCCCCGTCCATAACTGCATCGGCCTGGGCCGTCGGCTGCGCGGCGGCCATCTCCTCAGCCGAAGCGACGAACCAGTCCGGATCCACCGGGTCGACGCGCCGCTTGCCCGACCAGTCGCCGGGCGTCGCGCCGGCATATACGGCGACGGCCGAACCAGCGGGCATCGTGGCCTCGAAGGTGCCGTCGGCCTTGACGGAAACCGCGGCGGAACAATCGCCGGAAGCGTACACATTGCAGTACACGCCGGCCGGCATCGAGGTGGCGAACGTCCGTGTGACCGGAGCGTCGCTGTTGTTCACCGCCAGATAGCCGATCTCACCCCGTCCGAAACCGACCACGTTCTCGCCGTATTCCCTCCAGTCCACGACTTCAGTCCCGGACACGGCGTTATGGAAACCGATCATGCCCCGAATCGCGGTCCACCGTTGCGTGCACTGCCATGTGCCGTCAGTCTCGTCGCCGTTTTCGGGACAGACCATATCCGCCACGATGGTGGCGGTGGCGCCGGGTGCGCCGTCGTCCGTATCGCCGAAGTAATAGCCGGAGTAGAGATGCGGCTGCCCATACCCGTACGCCAGCAGGAAGGCGTTGGCCAGCAGATACTTCGCGTCGTCCTTATACGTCAGCGCGCTGCCGTTACGTTCGGTGTCCCAGTTCGTGACCCACACGGCCGCCTTGTCCGACTCCACCCAGCTCGTACTGGCCCCGATGCGAGCCAGGCCGAAGCTCGAGGAGTTGATGTCGCCATCGAACGCCTCCTTCAGTCGCACATTGACGTTGAATTCAGAAACCTTGCCGGTGCGCAGGTAATTGGACGGTTGAATCTCCTTGGCCTCGGACGCGCTGCCGATCACCTCCTGCTCGAACAGGACATCATCCAAATCCACGTTGGTTCTCCGCGTCAGCTCGGACTTGATGGCGGCCATGTCGTCGGCGGAGATATGTTTGACCGCATCCACGCGGAATCCCGCCACGCCCAGATCCAGCAACTTGGCCATGTATTCCGCAAGCCTGCCCCGCACATACTCCCGACCGGTGTCGAGGTCCTGCAAGCCGGTAAGACGGCAGTTCTGCACATTATCGGCGTCGCGGTAGTTACTCACATTCTGGATGCAGTCATGGAAATTCGCGGCGGTATACGGCACCGCCGGGAAATCACCGGCACCGTCAAACGAGCTGCCGGCAACTCCCGTGCCGGAGCGATCGGCACCGGCCATGTGGTTGATGACCACGTCCGCAATCACCCCCACGCCGGCCGCCCCGCATTCCTCGACCATGTCCTTGAATTCGGACTCCGTGCCGAGCTTGGAATCCAGCCGGTAGCTGACCGGCTGGTACGAGGTCCACCATTGCGTTCCGGTTATGGATTCCTGTGGCGGGGAGACCTGCACGAATCCCACGCCTTCAGGCCCATAGGTCTCGGCGCATTCACGAGCCACCGAGTTCCAATTGGTTTGGAAGGCGATGACAATGACGTCGCCACGTTGCTCGGCGGCGACGGCGGACGGCGCCGGCGGCAACATCGACGCCGACGCGAGTGCGGCGGCCAGCGAGGCAAACGCCGCCGTCATCTTTCGCGCCAGCCCGACCAATCCGCTGAATCCTCGCGCCTTTGCCCACATCCTCATATATTCCTCCGCTCATCCGACGCCCAATCGACGCCCAACTGGCATCTGATCGACGCCCAGCCAATACTCACCATTGAGAGCCAGTGCCACCTTGCATTGCTGATTGCGTTGCCGATTGCGTTGCTGACGGAAATCACTATAAAGCATACGTTCGCATATGCTTTTCATCATAGGTTATCACGATAGACACATCACATCGGCTGATTGTATCGCGAACGTTTGCAACATATGATGGTAATGGTTGGCTTTACAACGACGTATCATCACGACAGTCTGGTGTCACGTCGGGCCGTCCGTTCGACCACAGAACACAGCAACGTAGGGGAGGATCATGGGCAAAGCAGACATCTACGAGGTGGCAAGGGCCGCCGGCGTTTCCATCTCCACGGTGTCGCGCGCGTTCACCCGCCCGGAGCTCGTGTCGGCGAAAACCCGACGCAAGGTGCTCGACATCGCCGACAAGCTTGACTTCAACATCTCCCGTTCCGCCACGGCGCTCAAGTCGGGACGCACCAACCGCGTGGCGATGCTGATGAACGAGGAGATCACCAGCTGGTTCAACACCCAGACGTTCGCCGGCATCGAGTCGGTGATGCACCCGGCCGGATACGACATCTCGCTGTTCCAGCACATCGACACCGAACGCAACAGGGATGAGTTCTTCACCGATCTGCCGATTCGGCGCAACGTGGACGCCGTGTTCGTGGCATCGTTCGCCATCGACCCGCATGAGGTGGAGCAGCTGCGGCGCATCCACGTACCGATCATCGGCATCAACACCCCGTCCGTGGACGGCTTCGACGCCAGCATCAGCATCGACGACGAGAAGGGCATGTACACGGCCACCCAGCACCTCATCAATCTGGGGCATCGGCATATCGTCTATCCGTGTTCGGAGGCATCCCTGCTCAATTCCTCGATCGATGCCCGCACACGCGGTTTCATCCGCGCCTGCGAGGACGCCCAAGGCAAGCACGACCTGAACTGGCAGGTGCTTTCCGTGCCGCGCGGCCCGGCGTTCGCCGATTCGGCGCTGTCAGCGCTGCTGGCTCTGGACGAGTTCCCGGACGCCATCTGCTGCCAGATGGACATGATGGCGATTCCGCTGGTCATCAAGCTGGGCCGATATGGACATATCACGCCTCGCGACTATTCGATCGTGGGCTTCGACGACAGCCCCAATGCCGATACGATCAACCTGACCACCATGCGTCAGGACCCGTATGCGATGGGCCGCACCGCAGCGACCAAGGCCCTGAAGCTCATCGAGGGCGAGCCGCTGACCAACGCGCATGAGGTGGTGGAGGCGCAGTTCGTGCCGCGCGGCACCGACATGCCGTTTGGGGGCGCGCAGTAGCCGCGGCACCATCATGCCGCTATATCGCGCTATACCAGCGCGCCCAACAGCAGCATGACCGGGTAGAGCGCGTAGAACACCCATTTGGTCCACGGACGGCTGTAGCCCAGTTCGCCGTTGCGGTAGTGGAGGAACGCCACGCCGACGCCCGGCGTGATGCACATCACCGCGCCCAGTAGTCCGGCTGTGAACATCATCGTGTTCTCGTGCCGGTTCAGGAAGTAGAACACCATCACGAACGCGAGCGCAAGCACGCCCGTGTACATGACTCGTTGGCTCACGCCGATCTGCAGCATCATGTTCCACAGCACACCGGCGACGATCAGCGCCACCGTAATCAACCATCGCACCGCGCCCGAATACGTACGGGCGACCCAATCGACCGCGACGAGCACGATGTACGCGAAGAACAGCCCCCACACCGGATTGTGCGTGTGCGCATCGAACCAATGGCCGGTCATGATCTTGTCGTACGACGGCCCAGCCAGCGAGGCGACGACAAAGAGCTCCGCACCGTAACGCGCACGGCTGCGAGTGTGCCGCCAACCGTCGAACAGCAGCCAGGCATAGATCGGCACTGCGCACCACGAGGCGATCTCGCACACGACCGCAATCGTCAGACCGGTCATGTTATCTGCGGACGGCTCACCGAACAGCATCGGCACCAGCGTGGTCGAGGCCACGGAAAGCGCCATGAACGCCGCACCGATCACCTTGAGACGGAACACGGAGAGGCCCTTGCGCCGCCTCGTTCCCTCAGCGACTTTGCGCTGCCGGGCCATATCGATCTCGTTCATCACTCCTCCGAACTCTCCACGGTCGGTCTCTCGGCCGCTCCTTCGGCCGCCCCATTGGTCAATCCTCCGGACAATCCCGCCGGCCGCCCTTCCGCCGCGCTTCCCGCACGAAGGCCTGCGAGAATGCCAAGATACCGCATGAGGGAAGCATAATCGGGGCCGGCGAGCGAACAGACGGCATGTGCGCTGGCTGCCGGGTCGTCAGGTGGGGATATCACCGTACGCAGATAGACGCCGTCCATACCGGCTGCGCGGGCGCCAAGGATGTCCGCACGTTCGTCGTTGCCGACCATGACGACGCGGGAAGGGGCAAGTTGTCCGGCCTCCAGAGCGCGGCGGAACAGCTCGGGCGACGGCTTGCGCACGCCCGCCTCGCTGGAGATGACGATGCAATCGAACGCGGCGGTGAGGCCCAACAGGTCCAGTTCCGGCCGTGTATAGCAGGATTGCGCATTGCTGACGAGAACAATGCGCAGCCCTGCGGTCCGCAACCGTGCCAGCAATTCCGACGCTCCCGGGTACAACCGCAGCAGGCTGGTGCTCGCGCGGCGGAACGACCAAGCAAGGGCACGGGCGCCTTGGTCATCGCCCGAATCATGCGCAAGCCCCCGATACACCGGCAGCAGGTCAGGTTCGGCCCACTCGCCATGCCGCGCGACGGCAGCGGCACGAATCGGTGCCGCGAGTTCGTCGAACCGGCTCCGCAGCGATTCGGTATCCGGATAGGAGACCCCGCACTGCGCGGTCAACGCCTCGCGCAAGGCCTCCCACGCAGCGTCCGACGACTCGTCGGTACGGATGTCCACCAGCGTGCCGTACAGGTCGAAGAACACGGCATCGTACCGTTGGTACCGTTGCATCATCGTCTCCTTTGCGCAAGGTCGTATCGCGCGTATTGCGTGGACTGGCCGGCTCTTTCGGGCGCTTTCGGCCCGATTCTCGGAGCCGGCTCGACACCGGTCGTCACCGCCAGCGAGCGGCCGTTATCCGGTCACACCCGCTGGTGCCTCCAGACGGTGAAGGTCCAAGGAGGCAATTGCAGGCGACGCCGCTCGACGCGGGGCCATGCTTCGGTATCGTCGTGCCCGCCGACGGCATCGGACTCATTGGCCCGACCGGACGATTCGTCATCGCCCACCGACACCACGCTTGCGGAACAGTAGATGCACTGCCATGCCTCGGGCTCAATCTTCGAGACCTCGTCATACGGACCGGGAATCTCCAGATCGACGGTGGGCTGTTCCTGCACGCGCCCGGTAGGATTGATCGCCACGCAATCGCCGCCGACGCGGAATACCACGACCTCGTCCGTGCGGGGCACGATCATCCGGGCGCCACCGAAGTACGCCGGATTGCCGCGCCGCAGCTGAATCAGCGCCGCGTAATGGTCCACCAGCCCCTCCAAACGCTGTGCACGACGCCAATCAAGCTGATTGAGCTCGGCCGGACTGCTGAACGAATCGGACACACCATGCTTGGTCCGGGCGAATTCCTCGCCGGACAGCAGGAACGGCACGCCGGCCGCGGTGAATACGATGCCGGAGGCCAACAGGTTCGCGCGCATGAGGTCCGCGCACGACTCGCCCTCGGCCGTGTAATCGACGTCGGTGGGCAGTCGGCGCATGGTGGCGCACAGCTTGTCCCATAGGGTCAGGTCGTCATGGGCGGAGACGTACTGAATCACCTGTCCGACGCTGGCGACCTCGCGCAGGGTACCGCGCCAGGCGTCCTCGGCGTGACGGATGTCATCGGCGTAGTCGGCTGCGGCACCGGCCAGATATCCGGGCACCTTCTGGTAGAAGATGTGTCCACGGACCGCATCACGCGTGGAATCACAGAACGCGCCGATGCGCGGGCTGAGGTACGGCATGCCGCGCTTGTCCGCGAGCACCGTGCCGGCGCCGGGCACAAGGGCCGTGGTGCTCGCGGCCCATGGTTCGCCATGCATCAGGATCGTGGCGCCGCCGGGCAGACGGTCGAGGGAGGTGCGGATGGCGTTCATGGTGTCCACGTCGATCAGGCCCATGAGGTCGAAACGGAAGCCGTCGATGTGGTATTCGCGCGCCCAGTAAGTGACCGAATCGACGATGTACTTGCGCATCATCGGATGTTCCGTTGCCACATCGTTGCCGCAGCCGGAACCATTCGAGAAACCGCCATCGATGCGGCGGCGAAGCGCGTAGCCGGGGATCATGCGCTCGAACCAATTGTCGGTGGAGAACATGTGGTTGTAGACCACATCCATGATCACTGCGATGCCGGCTTCGTGCAACGCCTGAATCATCCGCTTGCATTCGCGGATGCGTACCTCGCCGTTGCGCGGGTCGGTGCTGTAGGAACCTTCCGGCACGTTGTAGTTGACCGGGTCGTAGCCCCAGTTGAAGGCGCGGTCCGGGGCGTCGTGCGGCACGGATTCGTCGATGGAACCGTAGTCGTAGAACGGCAGGAGCTGCACGGCGGTGATGCCGAGCCGCTTGAGGTAGGCCACGCAGGTGGGGAATGCGCCGGTGCCGTCCACGCTGGTGTCGGGATGGGTGAAGGCGAGGTAGGTACCACGGTGCTCGGCCGGGACGCCGCTGTGCGGGTCGTTGCTGAAGTCGCCGATATGGGTCTCCCAGATGACCAGTTCTCTGCTGAGGATGTGCGGGCGGCGGTCCTCGGCCCAGCCGTCCGGATTGGTGCGACGCAGGTCCACGACCATGCTGCGCCGCCCGTTCACGCCAGCCGCGCGCGCCCAGGGATCGGCCGTGCGATGCTCGGAGCCGTCGGGGAAGCGCACGAGATAGTCGTAATACGCGCCATGGCCGATGCCGTCGGCGCAGGCGGACCAAGTGCCGTCCGGACCGGCGGCGAGCTCGTGGGTTTCGATGATGTCGTCGGCGTCCGGGTCGCCGGTTGTGAAGAGCCGTACCGTGACGCCGCTGGCCGTAGGGGCCCAGACACGGAAGGAGGTGCCCTGTGCGTCCGGGATCGCGCCGAGATCGTCGCCGGAATAGACCGGATGCTCGGGGCACGGCCGGGCGGGATCGGCGGGTGTGCCGTCCACCACAGCTGCCAGTGCGGGAATCGTATGCGACATGACGTCTCCTTTGGTTGTGACGGGTGACGAACGGCTGCTTGATACGGATTCGCCGCCGTCTCTCCCCGGTCAGCTGCGCGGACGAACCTGTGGAATCCCACGTCGGATTTGTGACGGGGGATTCTTGTACAGGATTATTCTTTCACGGCCCCTGCCGAGTGGGTTCGCCTCCTGCACGGATCAATATGAGCTTCGGTCTCCCCCAGTCAGCTTCGCTGCCAGCTCCCTCATCAGAGGGGGCCAATAAATACGAGCCTTCACTCAGCATCACCTTCGCTCGGTCATCGCCTCACTCAGGCTGACGCTATGCGAAGCCCACTGGGCTTCGCATTACGACTCGCCTCCGGCCCCTGCAATTACGGACTCGCCTCCGGCGAGACTCAGCATCGCCTTCGCTCGGCTACCGCCTCACTCAGGCTGACGCTATGCGAAGCCCACTGGGCTTCGCATTACGCGTCAGCCCTTTACCGATCCACTCATGGACTCCTGGTAGAAGCGTTGCATGACGATGAAGAGGATGGCGATCGGGATGGAGATGACCACGGCCGCGGCGGCGAAGCGTGCGTACCAGTTCTGGATGTACTCCTTCTGCAGCATGAGCCACAGGCCGAGCGCCACCGTGTAGTTGGACTGCGTACGGCAGATCACCTTGGCCATCACGAAGTCGAGCCACGGGGTCAGGAAACCGATGATGGCCTGATAGACGATCATGGGCTTGCAAATCGGGATGATGATCTTGGTGAACACCTGCAGTCGGGTGCAGCCGTCGAGCATCGCGGCCTCGTCGAGCGAGGTCGGAATCGTGTCCATGTAGCCCTTCATCACATAGAAGCCCGCACCGGAACCTGCGGAGTAGACCAGAATCAGCGCGATCGTGGTCAGGCCCTCGCTGGTCAGGCCCTCGCTGGTCAGGCCCACGGCCTTCAGGATGAAGTAGATGGCGGAAACGGCCATGATGCCGGGGAACATGCCCAGAATCAGCACCACGTTCATGAACGTGCGGCGCGTACGGAACCGCAGTCGGCTCATGCAGTACGCTACGGACAGCACGAACGCCATCGAGATGACGCATACGAAGCATGCCACGATGAACGTGTTCATGAACATCTTCGGGAAGTCGAGCACCGACTTGTCGGTGAACAACCCGACGTAGTTCTTCAGCGAGAATTCGGTGGGGAAGAACGTCTTGGTGTACGGCGCGGTGTTCGCGTTGAAGCTTTCCGCGAACACCCACACGATCGGGATCAGCCAGATCACGGCCATGACCGCGAGGAACAGGTGCGCGAAGACATCGCCCAGAATGCGGCGCTTCTTCGTATCGTGCATCAGGCTATGCGATTCGGCCTTCTGAATGTTGTGCTTGCTCACCGGAATGCCTCCTCGTTCTTGTAGGAACCGGAATTGCGGTAGGTGATCAGGGACACCACCGCTAGGACGATGAACGTCATGATGCCGATTACGGCGCCGAGGTTGTAGTCGTTCTTATCCACCGTGAGCTTGTACAGCCAGGTGATCAGCAGGTCGGTGGTGCCGGCGGAGTCGCCGATCGGCACCGGGGCGCCGCCCGACAGCAGGTAGATCACGTTGAAGTTGTTCACGTTGCCGGTGAACGTGGTGATCAGGTACGGCGTGAGCACGAAGATGATGTACGGCATCGTGATCTTGGTGAAGATCTGCCACCAGTTCGCGCCGTCGATGCGGGCGGCCTCGTACAGGTCGGCCGGGATGTTCTGCAGGATGCCGGTGATCTGCATGATCGTATACGGGATGCCGACCCACAGGTTGATCACGATCACGGTGACGCGCGCCCATGTGGTGTCGGTGAAGAACGGCAGCGCCTGATCGATCCACCCCCACTGCATGAGCAGACGGTTGATGGCGCCGGTGGGTTGGAGCATGGTGTGCATGACCAGCAGGGAGACGAACTGCGGCACGGCGATGGACATCGAGAAGCACGCACGCCAGAAGCCCTTGAACCGCGTGGTCCTGCGGTTGATGACCATGGCGAAGAACATGCCGAGGAAGAAGTTGAGGAAGGTGGCGAAGAACGCCCACACCAGCGTCCAGACGGTCACCTGGACGAACAGGCGGGCGCTGACCGTACCGTTGCCGGTGGAGAACACCTTGCCGAAGTTCTCCAATCCCACCCAGTCGAACAGCACCAGATGGTCGCGGTCGTAGCTGGTGAACGCCATCGAGATCATGAAGATCAGCGGCAGCACGGTGAACACAAGGATGCCGAGCGTGGGCAGGAACATGAGCAGCTGATGGGCCTTCTGGTCGGTCAGCGCATGCAGATCGGACTTCAGATCGGGGGCTTTGCCGTCCTTACGGGCCAGACATTCGGCCTTGTACGCGCACTTGAGGGAGATCGTCCACAGATAGACGAACAGCAGGCAGGCCACTATGGTGCACACGCCGTACAGCAGGATCACCACCGAGTTATCGCCCTGGACGTACACCCAGAAGCCATCCACAAGCTGCTTGCCCTGTTCCTGATCGCCTAGGCTGGGAAGCTTGCCCAGATACCCGGCGCCGCTCGTGATCATGAATACGATGAACGCGATCTCCAGCGCCAGAAGCGCGACGCCTTTGACGAACTGCCTGCGGACGATGTTGCCGAGGCCGAACACGACCGCCGACAGTTTGGTGAAGATGTCTCCCTTGGTCAACGCGGCCTTCACCGAATACGGCGAAGGCGCCACGTAATCCGCGCCCATTCGCTTGCGGCGCTTCATCTCCCGCGGGGAAAGGGTTGCCGTTGTCATAACCCCACCGCCTCCAATATGTTCCAAGATGTGAGTTGTTGTGAAAACCTGATGTGCGATCCTTGGTTCCGGCACCTCCTTGCGCCGGCGATCGCGCGCCTTGACTGACGTTCCGTATCCCCTCCGCCGATCGTCGCGTCGGAACCGCGTAGAGTTCGGGTGCCGGACGCGGCGTTCGGCACCCGAACTCTACGGGCAATGGAGTAGGAGAGAGAAAAAGAGCTGAAACCGTTGATTGGCGAGGGGTTGCAGGCGGACGCAACGGCTTCACATCGTCCGCCCGCAACTGGCGTACCTTACGGAACCCTCACATTCGGTTATGCCTATGCCGACTGCCGGGCATGGCGGCGGCCATGTAGCGGTCACGCCCCGGCCATACGGCCGGCCACGGTCCGATCGGGACGACCGGACCGTGAGCCGTCACTCGGCGTACTTGCCGACCTGCTTGACCCATTCGTCGGTCTTGGCCTGCGCGTTGTCGGAGGTGACCTCCTTGTTGAGGATGGCGTCGCCGAAGGCCTTGGCGGGGTCCCACCAGGAGGACATGCCGGCCAGACCGGACTGCAGGATGGCGGTGTTGGCCATGGTGTCGGTCTGGCCGATGGCGACCGGGTCATCGGCGGTCAGGCTGGCCAGGGACTTGTCGGTCGGGATGATGTTGCGCAGCTCGTAGTGCAGCTTCTGCGACTCGGTGGAGCCGAGGTAGGCGGCGAACTGGGCGGCGGCCTTGGTGTTCTTGGCGTTCGGGTTGTAGGCGGCGGCCTTGGTGGCGGCGAAGGACTTCATCTGCTTGGTCTGGCCGTTCACGGTGAACGTCGGCAGCTGGGCGACGCCCATGTTGTCACCGAGGGCGGCCTTGATGTCGGCGGCCGACCAGGAGCCGGAGAAGAACGCCTTGACGGTGCCTTCGGTCATCTCGGACAGGCCGGAGTTCTCAGCGCTGTTGTGGAAGTTCGGGTTGGCGGCGAGGTCCACGAGGTACTTGGAGATGTCGCCGGCGTCCTTCGGGAAGACCATGCCGGCGGATTCGTCGGTACCGTCCGCGCCGAACAGCTGCAGGCCGTCGTAGAAGCCACCGATGTACCAGGAATCGTTGAGCGGGAAGGAGACCGCGGCCTTGGACAGCATTGTGTCGAGGCTCTTGACGTCATCCTCTGAGAAGGTGGACTTGTCGTAGTACATGAACCATGTGTTATCGGTGTATGGCACACCGTAGTACTTGCCGTCGGTGCCGGTCATGGAGGCGATTTCCAGGTCGCCGTTCTGCTCCTTGAGCTGCTGCTCGGCATCGGTACCGAGCTCGCCGATGCCCTGCACCTCCATGAGGCCACCGAGCTGATCGGAGGCGAACATGTATACGTCGGCCGCAGCGGACGGATCGGTCTTGACCTTGGTCACGGCGTCACCCTCGGAAACCACGTCGTTCTTCCATGTGATCTTGTATTCGGGGTGCTCTTTTTCGAAGTTGGCCTCGACCTGGGTCAGCCAGGGCTCGGAGCCGTCGTCGCCCTTGGCCTGGTCCTCCTGCGGAGCCCAGACGCTCAGGGTCACCTCCTCGGTGCCGGCGGTGGCGGCACCGCCCTTGTCGCCGGAATCGGAACCACATGCGGCGAGCGGCATCAGCATGGCCACAGCGGCGGTAAGGCCGAGAGCCTTCTTCCAGTTGATCTTCATTGACCTGTCCTTTCTCTGTTCGGTCTGTACACCCGAGCTCACGATGCACACGTTTTCAGATTGTTT